>JAISKE010000074.1 GCA_031261045.1 Mycoplasmataceae bacterium
GGAGTGTTCATCTAAAATTCTAGAGTGTTCAGCTAAAGTTATTTTGATGTTTATGATCTCTGCCATAATGTCTTCAAGAGTTATTGGGGGTTTTGTCGGTTTTATTTTCCCTATTGACATAATGCTTGCAGATTTTTTGCTTTCACAACCGATATTATATAGTTTGGATTGGATTTCTTTTAAAGCATTTGAGAATGATTTATCATTAATAATGAAATAATTACCCAAAACAATTCCGCCATGGGCTTTAAGCATTTCGTAAACGATTGCTTTTTCTTTTGTATCAAGAATTTGATTGACGGTTATAAAATTTATTTTCATATTTGTGCCTCCATCATACTAATAGCAACGAAATTCCTAAAAAACTTCTTTATTTTTGCTCACGGAGGAGAAATACTTATTTAAGCAACGATTTAAGTAGTTTAGTGCTGATCTCAGGATTAGCTTGGCCTTTGGTATCTCGCATTAATAAACCAATAATAAATTTTTCAACGCGTTCTGGTCTCTCTTTATATTGTTTGACCATTGCTTCATTTTCTTTAATGTATTTATTAAGCATCTCACCAAGTGTTTTTTCGTCAGTGATTTGTTTAAAGTCTAATTCTTTAATTAACTCTTCGGGATGTTTGTGTTCTTTATAAACGTGTTCTAAAATAGATTTTGCTTGTTTACCATTAATCTTTTGCGCAATTAATAATTCTATTAACTCTACGATCAAATCATAGGCGTCTTGGCTAATATCATTGAATGTTTTATCGTCTCTCTTTATGATAGCGGCTAATTCAACTAATATCCAGGTAACGGTTATGCCAGGATTATTAATTTTGTTGTCAACATACTTGTATGCTTTATAAGCACTATAGTTGTCTAATAACTGATCAATGATGGCCATCGGTACTTTATTAGCAAGTAATTTATTTTTAATAAGCTCTGGTAGATCGTTAATTTGTTTCTGGGTTTCTTTAGTTAAAGCCTCAATATTGATTTGTACAATATTTGGCTCTCTAAAGAAACGATAGTCAATCGCGTTGGATTTTAAACGCATAAAGATCGTTTGATTCTTGGAATCGTCTCAACGTCTAGTTTCTTGAGCAATTCGTTCGCCTCTAATTAATTGACGTGTTTGACGATCGAACTCATATTTAATTGCACTAGCCACATTTGCAAAGGAGTTAATATTTTTAATTTCTACTTTAGTGCCTAATTCTTTAGAGCCATAAGGGGCAACAGATATATTGACATCTGCTCTTAAAGAACCATTTTCCATTTTACCATCGGAGATGTCTAAGAAAATTAAGATACGTTTTAATTCATTTAAATAAGCAGCTGCCTCTTCAGGAGATTCGATGTCTGGTTTAGATACGATTTCAATTAAAGGGACACCACAACGATTGTAGTCTAAACATAGTTTGTCATTAATCATTTGTTGCTTGGCGGTGTCTTCTTCTAATTGAATCTTTTCAATGTGGATTGTTTTATTGGTTAATACTATTTGACCGTCTTTACCGATAGGGTTATATTGTTGGGTAATCTGATAACCTTTAGGTAAATCTTGGTAGAAGTAATTCTTACGGTCAAATGATAATTCATTAGCAATCTTCATCTTTAAAGCAGTGGCTAATCTAATGGCTTTAGCCACCGCAGCTTGGTTAGGGCTAGGTAAAACTCCTGGTAGTCCTAAATCAATTTCGTTAATTGCCGTATTTACTTCACCATTAACAATATTGGGCGCAGCAGAAAACATTTTGGTCTTCGTATTTAATTCAGTATGGACTTCAATCCCGACAGTTAACTTAAAGTTATTCATGCTCACCACCAAATAATTCTTCCATCGTTAAAGCAACATTTAAAGTTTTTTGATCTTGAAACACGTCACAAGTAAAGTTTAAACCAAAAGGCATCCCCTGTACTTTAGTATAGGGGATAGTGATTGACGGCGCACCGGCAAAGTTTGCGACACACTGAATATCATCAGCTCAAGTGCTTTTAAAGTTATCGTTCATCGCATCTTTGATTAACGGAGCAATGGAGGAAGCGCCGGGAAGCATAATAGTGTCAACTTTATGCATCTGCTCGTTTCACTTATTAACTAGATATCTACGAATGCGTTGTGAACGCAAGAACATTTTTTCAAAGTTTTGTGATTCAGTCACATAAGCACCAATGGTGAATCTTCGTTTAACTTGTTCGCCTAAACCACTTGTACGAGCGTGTAATATAATATCTTCGTAATCCTTGCCACCCAAGTTCAAACCGAATTGGATGCCAGTTAGGTTGGACCAACAACTACAAGCTTCACCGTAACTAATAACATAATATATCGTGTGCACGGCACTTAACAATTCATCATTATAATCTACAAGAATAACGTTATGTCCAGCTGACTTTATAATTTCAATACTTTTTAAGTACGCTGGTAAAACATCGGCAGATAAATGCTTTTCGATTCCTTTAACAACACCTACGTTTAGTTTACTAATGGGTTTTAAACTTCTATAAAAATAATGTTCTTTAGTTGCTTGGCTACTGCAATCACGTGCATCATATTTTATTAAACTATCGCACACAATAGCAAGATCCGAAACCGTTTGCGACACGATTCCCACGGTATCCAACGACGGAGAATACGGAAGGACTCCAAAACGCGAAATCAAGCCGTAAGTGGGTTTAAAACCAGCGACACCGGTAAATGAAGCAGGGCGTCGAGCCGAATCTCCAGTATCGGTAGCAATGGCGAACGGAACTACTCCTGCTGCCACCAAGTTAACGGATCCGGACGATGACCCTCCCGTGATTCTTTGATCATCATGGAAGTTTTTAGTAACCCCTTTATAGCAATAGATTCCAGAGCCACCCATTCCGAATTCATCTAGGCTACTTTTAGACAACATGATTGCGTTACTGTTACGTAAGTGATCATAAATCGTGGCGCTATACGGAGCAACGTAGTTCTCTAAAAATTTCGAACCGCCGGTGGTGATTGTATTAATAACACTTACGTTATCTTTCATTGCGTACGGTATACCATAGAGCAAGTCGGTTTGATGCTGGTCTAGCTTATTTTGTAATTCTTGCGCTTCACGTTCCGCGTGCTCGTGATTATTATTAATAACAGAATTCGTAATAGATACTTTATTTTCAACTTGGATACATTCATCAATAAGAGCAGGAATAGTTTTCTGCTTATTTATAATCTGTTCGTGCAAAGTTAAAATGTTACACTTCATTATTTCACTACCACGTACTTCCCGTGCTTCTCATGAGCGTTCTTGATATATGACTCTGGGTCTTTTGTAGCCTCAGGTTTGTCTTCTCTTAATGCGCTACTTGTCTTATCGTGTGGGTAATACATGGGGGTAACATTATCAGTATTAATATAATCTAAGCGTTCTAGTTGATCTAACAAATTTTCAGACTCGACACACAACTTGTCAAGTTGGACATCATCTAACTCGAAATATAAAGATAAAGATAATTTTTTGAATACGTTTTTACTTATTTTCATATTAATCCATCATCAAAGGTACGCTCAAACCTTCCGTTGTATCAGCTTTATAATTATATCGCATAGACGGCGCTACGATTCTATAGACTGGATAAATAATCAAGATATTCACTGGGATTGTAACCGCCGTTAGACAAACACGAATAGCTAACCAAGTGGAATAAGGTATGCCAGAAAGACTAACATCGAATACTGGTAATAGGAAAACGTTAATTAACAATTCACACACTAAAATGGTAATCAGTACTGGACCAAAATAAGTAATTCAACTATCTTTTTGTTTATTGGCTATCATATATTTTTGGTCGCAGTTAAATTTTAAACGTTTAATATTCTCATTATTCTTGGTGTATCACAATAGTTGATTGTCAGCCGTCTTTTGTTTATCCTTGCCGTGAATTAAGCGTTTACGATAGTAATCACTACGTCATTTAGCGCCAAATCAATAAGTTAAATAAGATCAAGTGTAAGCTAATTGTGGGCGGTAAAAAAACGCCATACAAACCCATAACACAGTCAAACACACAAAACAAATGCCGCCAAGTATTAAGGATAAAGCTCACCATTTAATGTGCATGGCTTGGTTAAATAATTCAATTTGAAAACCATCTAGTCCAGGGTTATAAGTCTTCAAGAAGATTGTGGTTGCTACTAAACACAATACAATTAGTAAAGTCGAACAAAGTGAGAATCAAACTTGCTTGTTACGGTTTCAATTCAATATTTCTCTGACGATACCGGCTAACAACCCGTAAGCAACTGCGGCGATAAAAAAGCCATAATGAAACATCCCGGCAGTTAATACAATGCTTAAAAGATCAGTTGCCGCACCGATAAACATTCCAATTATGGGGCCAAATAATAGGCCGCCAATTTTGATTAAAATAGATTCGATATTTACTCGTCAACCAGGATAAGCTCTAAAAAGCACCCCTAAAAGCCCGGCGGTCAAAACCGTTAATAATAATAAAATGACGACTGCAATCGAGATAACCATTGCGATGTTAGCGATTCCCTTAACTCTTATTCTCGGAAAAATGTAGTAACGCTTCTTGTGGCGCAATCGATAATATATTTTTTTAGCAACAATGATCGCAATGATAATTACAACAAAGCAAACAAACAACAAAATTGTTTGCGCGGGAGTTATTCCATTACCGTCGTTGCCTTTAAACATAGTTTTAATTATAGTTTATCATTTTATGGGAGTTTGCTTTAATTTAAGTAATAGATCATTAGTTTTACTAAAAGGTTTAGTATTGAAGAATTGTTTATGCACACTAGCAAAGGACGGATGGCCAGAAAGAATAATGTGTTCTTGATTATTGTGAATATAGGGAATAAATTTTTGAGCATGCTTTCCTCATAATATAAATACGACATTCCAATTTTGTTCATCAATCCATTTAATCACATCGATTATAAATGGTTCTCATAATTTCATTAATTCGGGGTGATTTGGAGCATAAGTTAGAGCGGTGTTCAATAATAAAACACCTTGTTGCGCTCAGTTAGCTAGATCGCCGTTAGTTTTAGTAATATTTAAATCGTTCTTCAATTCTTTATAGATATTTATTAACGAATGTGGCAGATCATGATCGCGGTTTACACTAAAAGCTAACCCATTAGCGTCGCCAGGAGTAGGATATGGGTCTTGCCCCAAGATCACTACTTTAGTATGTTGTGGGTGAAAGTATGAGAAACATTTGTAAACGTTTTCACGAGAAGGGAAAACTTTAGCAGTGTTATATAGATTGTCGACTGTTTGTTTAATGTTTAACCAATATGGTTTACTTTTAACAGATTCAAAGAAGTCTTGAAACTTATTGTTCATTTTTATTTAATTCTTTGTAAGAAACCGTCGTCGCCGTATGCTAATGTTGATTTTCAACCGCCGTCATATTTACCAAACAATAAAGCAGTCATTTGCAAGTATCGCTTTTGTTGCGTGGTTAAATTGTCGTACGTAGTAGTCGATTTAATTTTATGTTTAGCATCGGTTTGATTTAAGAAGGATAATCAATTGCTTTCTTTTTCAGCTAGTTTATCAATGTTAAAGTAAACAAGTTTATTTTGAGTATTATCATCGTTAACTTTTTTGTTTAAGTCTTTATCAGCTTTGATGACCGATAACTCAGGGATCAAACTAGTAGTTAGCATGTCTTTGTCAATTGTTAAAGGCGAAGCCCCGTCTCAAGGGGTAGTAGGATCATTAATTGTAGTTAACAATTCAACTGGAAAGACAGCTGGCAAACCATTAGTAGCTGATTGTACACCAACAAACACCGGAAAATATTTATATAGTGTTTTGCTATCATCGGTTGGATCATTATACGGATAACTCACGAAGCTATAGTTAGCGAAGCCGATGAAGGTATTGTTTTTGATATTGCTTTCGCCAACAGTAAAGTCGGGGAAAATCCTGCTAATGCACGGATCAAGGCCTAATGCAGCACTATTACCACCGGCAGTATCAAATATAGTTGAAGCGGTTAAATTAGAATAGAACGAACTATTGGCTATCCCAGAGTTGCTAGTGTTTACATTTCATGAAAGCGTCGAAGCTCATTTAGATTTATCGTGATAAACAGAATCTTTACCAGTATTCACGTAATTTGAGAAATCTTTTCAAGCATTCGTTCTGTTAACTTCTTTAGTAACTGGAGCTAAATCATTTAATAAATAATCGTTTTGGTTGATGCTTAAGTTCTTTAAAGAATTATAAAAAGCGTATTGATTATTACCGGGTTGAATCAAGAAAGGAACCGATGCACCTAAGCTAGCTGGATGGTACATACCGCTAGTCGTGTCTTTAGAGAAAGTGGTGTTGGCCGTCATCGTTTGTCACTTATCGCTTCAAAGTGAAGTAGGGATGAAGTTGCCATCATCGTCAACAAAATTATTAGGAAGATCTGCGGCTAGCGGATATAGAGAACCAAAGCTATATTTAGAGTTTTCGCTAGCTTCGTTGTATTGCGAGATAAAAGGCCCAGGCCCATAAGAAGAACTAATGTAATTAAAATTAGTGTTTGATTCAGAAAATTTAGTCTTAGTTTTACCTTGACCAAGTACATCGGCTGAATCAAACAAGAACTCATAGAAAAATTTATTTAAATCTTGAGTAGAATCGGTCTTATCGCCGTGGTCAAATCAATGGCGTAGATCTGACTTTGCTTGCGGAGTGGGACTAAATAATGAATCATAATATGTTTGTGCAGTTTTATTTTTAATAACACCAGGTTGATTCATGAACGAAATTAAACCGTTACTTAAATAGTTTGTCGCCGCGGCAATTGTGCTATTTGCCTGAATGGCAGAAGATATATTTCAATTTTGCATGGAAGTAATTGTGTTTTTTTTACCATTAACGTCTGGTTCATCATCAAAACTTAATTTTTCATTGCCTGGGTTATATCAACCATAATCATAATTGGTACGTTTGTTTGGGTCGTCTGTCTCGTCATTCCATGATGCAGATTTATTTATTGGGTTAGTGAACCCATAAGGGACAGTGCCTGCATTTTTAGAACGGCTAGTATATGAAAGATAAGTGTCTGGTAAATAACTATCATATCCTTTAGCAGGAGAATTAAATTTAAATTTAACATCACCAGGATCAGCGGGCGCCCTGCTAATTTTGTCAAGATTATCTGGTTCATTCATCACATCATGGTCTAAAGCAGAAAAAGGGCTAGCGTTCACGCCACCAATAATAATTGGTAAATTGTATTGTGAAACACTCGCACAAGCCGAAATTAAAAGCGGTGTAGAAATACTTGCTATTAAAATAGGAGTTAATAGAATTTTAGTTTTTAGATGCTTTTTCATTATTTACCTTTGGAGCAATTCACTTTCTAGTAACGAACTTGGAAATGTTTTTATAGAAAGTGAATTTAGCCACACCGGTTGGCCCTTTACGGTTTTTAGCGATGTTATATTCAACATCCACTTGACTGGTAGCTAAATCGGAAGCATCTTGACGACCCATGTCTTCATTTTCGTCATTATCGCTATCTTTAGAAATGAAAGCGACTACGTCGGCATCTTGTTCAATGGACCCAGAGTCCCTTAAATCGGAAAGCATTGGATGAAATTCACCACGCGTACCCTTAGCACGTTGCTCTACGTTACGGTTTAATTGAGCTAAGACTAAAATTGGGATTCCATTTTCTCGTGCCATTTGTTTTAGAGTTCTTGTAAAGAAAGAAATTTCTAGTACACGGCTACTGTTGTTATTGAATGTATTACCAGGAGATTTTAATAGACCTAAATAATCTACAACCACTAATTTAACTTGATGTCTTTGACATGTTTGTTTAATTTTTGTTTGTAAATCAAGGATAGTTAAAGCACTATCGTCGTCAATTAATATTGGCAAGTTAGTTAAGTTATCGATTTCGGTTAGGACCATTTGTTTATCAGATTCAGTTAATTTACCACGCTTAGCAATGGATAATTCTACTCCAGATGTCATGGAAACAACTCTAGTTAATAGTTCATCAGCTCCCATTTCCATAGAAAACATAACCACCACTTCATTAATTTCAGGATTTTTCTTTTGTCGGTCTCTAATATCTTTAGCAGCATTAACCAAGAAGTTTAATGCCATGGCTGTTTTACCAACTCCAGGACGGGCAGCAAGAATTGATAGATCACCAGGCTGGAAGCCACTAGTCTTATCGTCGATATTTGTAAAACCCGTAGGCGTTCCAGAAATTTTGCCACTATTATTAATAATGTCAGAGATTTTTCTTGTGAAATTTGGCGCTAATTCTCGAATGCTTTGAATTTGTGACAATCGTTTACTAGACACGATATCATTTAAACTTTTTTGTACTTTGTATAAGTATTCATCAAATTTGGTGAATTCAACTTCTGACTTAAGAATTCCGTTAGCAAAAGTAGCCATTTGTTGGTTAATAGAGTTAGTTTTAATAATATTAATGTTGTCATTAATTTCAATTGCAGAAACATCTTTTAAAACAATGGATTGGACCACTAATTGGTAATCATCAAATCTTAAATCACGGTTCCCTTTAATGTATTCAATAATGGTGTTTTCATTTACGTGCTTCGCTTGACAGTGTAATTGACAAATTACTTCAAAAATTACGCCCATCTCATAGTTGGCAAAATCTTTTGGTTCTAATCTTAAAATTACATCATCTAAAGAAGCAGGGTGATTAACGACACCACTAATTAGACGTCGTTCAACGTCGTCAATGGTTTTATTATCGATGGTGTTCAATTCAGCCATTATTCTTCTCCCGTTACAATCACTTTAAGATTAGCACTTATGTGTTTATATATTTTAAGTAAAATATTATGTATTCCTAAAGAAATATTTTTATTTTTTTCTTCAATCATGAACTTATCAATCTTTATATTGAATTTATTAGACAATTCATCAATAATTTGCTTAAAAGAAATTGTGCCAAAGGCGTTTCCATTGTGGACTTTTAGCGTAAAGTTAAGCGTTACTGTTTCAATTTGATCTTTTAAAGCGTTAGCCTGTTGAACCTTTTCTTGTTCCTTTTCGTCTAAGTCAGCTAAATTTTTGTTAAGCACTACTTTAGCAGTACTGGTATAAGTCACGGCAAGTTTATTTTTAAGTAAAAAGTTTTTAGCGTAGCCGTCTTTAACCTCGACCACGTCGTGTTGTTTACCAACACCTTTTACATCTTTTAATAAAATTACTTGCATAGAAACCTGTGAATAGATTATATAAAACTATATACTTTTTAATATGCCTAGTTTTATTAAATCCGCGAGTTCTCAAAACGATTGAATTAACGATCAAGTTAGTGAGTTTTGTTTTGTCGGACGAAGTAATGTCGGTAAATCCAGCTTAATTAACGCTATGGCAAGAGAAAATATTGCTAGAACATCTAAAACTCCCGGAAGAACGCAATTGGTTAACTTCTTTGACTTCGGTAAATATCGATTAATTGACTTGCCGGGCTACGGTTATGCTAAAGGCAGCCGTAATTTAAGACAAGATATTACCAAAATCATTGATGAATACTTAGTGAGAAGAGTTAACCTATACGGAGTATTTGTCGTTTGTGACGCCAACGTTTTAATGGAAATCGACAAACAGATGATTGGTTACTTCCTAACTAGGTTTACGAATGTTTATGTTATTTTAAACAAAATAGATAAGCAGAATATTTCAACTTATAAAAACAATCTAGTCAAAATGGCTAAATATCTTAATATACCCTCTGAAAGAATCATTTTAGTTAGTGTAAAAAAGAACCTAAATATTGGACAAATAACCAAGACAATTAGCAACATTTTAAAAATAAAGTAGTAAATTCAGTACTTTGCCTGCTATTTAATAGGTGGAGGTGCCAATATGGCTAAATATAGAGTTAAAGCAATTTTAACAGAGACTAAAACATTGATTAAAACTGTCGAAGCAGTCGACAAGAAAAGGGCAATTGCTAAAGTTATGTTAAAAAGTAAAAATGACGAATGGAAAAATAAAAGTAAGCTAGAAGCAGATGCTATTTAGATTTTTTCTTCTTATCTTCGGTGAGCTCACGCATCAGGTCGTCTCAAGCATTAGGGTCATATTCCACTTCCTTATTCGCTCGATCACGAAGTTCTTTTTGTAATTTCTCAATTGTTGTGTAACCCATATACCAATATACTATCATGAAACAAACAATTCGTTACTTAATTATCTTTTTAGTTTTTACAAGCATTCTATGCTTGCTATGTTTTCTATTTATTCCAATCAACGTTATTCGTAACGGTTTATTCGTAGTAGACACCAACACTTATTCATTAGTGGTTGATCAGAAAACATATACGATGTTAAATAGTCGTAATTTGAAAAGATGCAACTTAACAATTGACGATAAAAGGATTGGTACTTATTTAACTTTTAATACACAAGATAAAGATAACTATCTGTATTGAGCTTCGTTAGATATCACGACTAATTTACCAGACGGTAGTTTTAATCTTAATGCCGGCTTTGGCAATTTAACCCTCTGCACTTACGTCTATTACTTCGGTTTGTAAGAAGTTCCCAATATCTTCACCGCATGGGTTACTTAATCTACGATTTTGATCTTCCAATTAAACACAGCTTGCCAGATTCGTTTATATAACCTTGATCTTTAGTGTTAAATCAACCGTCTATAAAACGTTCTTTGTTTAACAAATCGTTATTAAAATATCTATGAATCATATGCTTTCTTTTAATAAAGATTTCATTATTAATAATTTTGAGTTCAGTTTTATCTAACCATAATTCTGCGAAGCAGTTTGTTTGAGCCGCATTGGCGACTATCCCGCCAAGTCGATAATTATTTACGGCGACAAGGCCAATTTCACTCGCAACATATCCATGGAATACTTCAATGTTGTTACTTAAAAACAAATTAATTTGATCTGGTGATAATTTATCACCACCAAACCCGATTTTTAAAACGTTAATTTTTTGGCCAGCTTTTAACCTTTTGATAAAAAAATCGATATAAACACCTTTTAATAAAAATAGAAAATCAGGTCTGTAATAGTCTAATTGTTCGATAAAATTTAATTTAGATTTTCGATCGAATAATTTAAAAGTTCTGCCGACATATAGACCAATTACAAATTCATAAAAAATGTTAGGGACCCACATCGGGCAAAATAGAAAATGACTCATTAGTTTGTTTTTATAAGTGTCAAGATTTATGTAATTGAATCTGTCTACCCCAGACAATAACCCTTTCTGCGTCATGGCAAATGATTTAATTTCTCCGGTAGTGCCCGACGTTTGGAATATAGTACAATCATCTAAGGGGTTTGTCTCAAATAATGAAGCTGCTTTGTTGCTATGCACATCTTTAACGTATAAAACATTATATTTTCTATTGGTGTCTATAGATTTTAGAAAATCTGATGTCGCGATTAGATATTTAGGATTGTATTGATCGAACGCAAAATTCAAAAAGTCAGTTTTGCACGGAGAACCGATAGGGATGACAATCGCTCCAATACAAATTAACGCTATCATAATTTTAATTTCGTCGTAATTGGTTACAATTGCGAGAATGATTTTATCGTGTGGCTTAATCCCTTTTTGTATTAAATAATCGCAGGCCTTAAAAACATCAGTCACAAACTCATGGTAAGTCTTTGATGATGTTAGGTGAAACTGAAAGAGTGTTGTATCACCAAATTTTTTATCCAAAAAATTTAAAAAATCGACAAAGTTATCTGTCATATTAATCCGCACTAGGATCGTCTGGCATCGTGTCTGGTGGGTATATTAATAATTTTAAATTTGTAATCCACGTTTCGGTATTATCTAAGTTACGTCCAACGTCAGCGTTCACTTTTGCTGGGCCTTGACTACCTTTATAATAAGGTATTGAATGCTGAGACGACACATTATTTGAAAGGATAAAACCAAAAAGGTTCGAATATGTGTACTGAAATTTCCCATAAGTTTTATACATATTGAAATTGTCTATCGTTATTCCACTAGGGTCTATGTGTTGCACACCGGCCTTCCTATAGCTGACAACATTTTGATAACTCGGTTGGTCCCCATGACGAGTGATCTTATCAATCGAAATGTAATAATCGTAAGTGGCGTAGTATGCTGCAATAGGGCTTCCTGTCTTAGAGTGTGATTGTGCTTGGGCATAATAATCTAAATTTGTAAAGATGTCGCCAAAGCTAAAGTCTAGTGTCTCCGCACCTTTATTGGACGCATCAGCGTTCTCATACATGTTTGTCATCGCTGGTCGAACATTTTCGCCGTCAATGGTATATTTATAAACGGCATCTGTCGGTTTAAGGTTAAAATCAAGGGGAGGGGTTGACACATTTATTGCCGAAACCGTAGCACTAACATTGCATAGCGTCTTGGGCCCGGCATAATTTTTTAATAACTTGAAGATAATTTTTGGGGTTGGCGAAGGGCCTACGATTGTTTTTTCGATAACGCCTTCGGAAATTAAATCATCAATCAGAGAACTGTAGTTTCAAACTATGGCGGAAAGGTCTTGCATTGAAACGGCTTCGATGGTAACCTCGTCGCCAGTTGATGTTAAAGTTGTTAGCGAGCCTTCCGTAAAGGTGATGTTCACATCCGCGTCGAAATAGACAATACTAATATCAATTTTTTTGACTGTTCCGTCTGTCAGGCTAGCAGCAACATACACTTTTTCGAGAGGGTCACCGTTATATTCTGTTGTAAAACCAGGGGTCAACAAAAGTGAGGCTAAACTATTCTTGGGTCCGGAAGATGAAATTGACAATCATGAGAGATTGGTAATTTCGTCTTGCATTAGACTATCGGCATACATTTTTCAAGTAACATTACCAGAATTTGTACCGGTTGGGGTCGCTGTAAGATTTGAAATATTATTGTCTTGGCTTATAAGGGTACTAGTAGCGACAATGTCAGCTAATTGTGTGTCTTCAAAGTCGTCACAAGCTATAACACAAGCGTCGTTAATGGAAGTGATACCTTCTTCGTCATAAATACATTCAACAGTCACTGCTATTGAGGGAGTGCCTCCAGGAGAAAGGGTGATTAATATAGAATTATTTGTCATGGTGGTGGTTATCCTATTAGAATCATCACCTGCTTTATTCACTTCAAACTTAAACTTTGTGATATCACATTGCGTGTTGTCTGACATGCTTGCAGTTGCAACAATTTTGATAGAATTCTTGGTTTGGTTTAAATTAATATTGTTCTTATTAAGGGAGACGGTTGCGGTTTTGTGTGGTTTTTTATCTGTTACATTGAATAAAACTATTAATTTGCCACTAAATGATGAATCATTCTTATCGTGACAATAAAGTTCGACCTTGTAATTACCTTTTTTTATTGCCGACACAGATAGTGTCCCATCCGGCTTAATTGAAAAATATTGAGCATCGCCAGATATACTTCATTCTGGATTGGTAATTACATCGCCAGAATTGTTACCGGTGGCGTAATATTTATTTGCCAAGGTAGTGCCATTTTCAATGTTAACCATTGACTTCCCTTGGACACAAATATATGTGTCTCCTGGAACTTGATCAACAATATTTAATGTGAAATTAAAATAAGCGTCAGAAGATTTTTCATCTGAACATGTTATAGTTAAGAAATATTGACCTTTTGTTATTTGGTCTGTTCATGAAAGTTTTCCGAAATTATCTATTAAAAATAAACCATTATAATCGTCGTCAATTTTTCAAGTGCTTTTGGTTGTTAAATTTTCATCTTTGTTGTTTAGTGCTATAAAAGTAAAGTTATCAGCGACCTTGCTTTTACGTTGGATTGAATTTGGTGAGTAAATGGCTATCTTGTTAAGATTGGTTTCTCCATTATTGCGGTTACACGAAGCAAGGCTTACGGAAGACATTGCAAGTGGGACTGCGCCTAATAAAACTCAAAGTTTTTTTGCTTTCATATGTTTTCTCCTATTCCTGTAATTCCGGCAATGTTACCGCAGTTCATTCCTTATTATTCAAGTCGAAAACATAACCGTTGTATCACGAAGTGCTACTTTGGCCATTAAAAGAAAGTTCTTGATAATAACAGTTTTGCCCATCCTCATTGCCGGCGTACATGCTAGGGATATTGGTCTGTTGAGCTCAACTGTTACCCATATAAAATTCTAAAATAGGCGCTGGCGCAATTGTTTTTAATTTTCAAATTGCATTATTTAGATTAAGTTTAGGTGCATCAGCCTTCACCGTAAAAGAAAATTCTCAAACAAGCGACGAAGCGTAATATTTAAATTCAGTTATTTGTGCTGACAATTTGACATCATTTTGTACTTGACACATATAGTCGTATGTCCCAAACAATTCAACTATAAGCGTATTTATCAAACAATCGTAAGCCATTCCTCAAGTAAAATAGGTGTTAATGTCAGAAAGCATTAACGGATCGTTGCTTTTATTTTCGTATGGTGGTGTAGTATATTGTTTTTCTGGAGCCATGCTAGAAAATTTGTAATTAACCAAATCTTGTATGTTATACGTATTGGGAGATTTTTTAGTGTTACATGACGATAGTAAAACGGTAACTGGAGATAAAGATGCTAAAAAACAAAATGGGACTATCAACCTATTTAAGAACATTTTTTTCATGTATTAATTATAGGGGGTAATTCCATATATTTTTATAAATAAAAACATTCGATGTTACTCGAATGTTGTTATCTGGTGGAGGATAGGAGACTCAAACTCCCAACCTTCTGAATGCAAATCAGATGCTCTATCGATTGCGCTAATCCCCCAAAATGGTGGAGCGTATAGGGATCGAACCTATGACCTCTTGCTTGTAAGGCAAATGCTCTCCCAGCTGAGCTAACGCTCCATCTTGGTGACCAGTATGGGATTCAAACCCATGAATGCCGCCGTGAAAGGGCGGTGTGTTAAGTCGCTTCACCAACTGGCCATATGGCGGTCACAGTAGGGATTGAACCTACGACCAACCGGTTAACAGCCGGTTGCTCTACCGCTGAGCTATGTGACCAACAGATAGGTTTATATAATATCACAAATAATTTATGAAGTTTACTATTTTGTACATTGAATTAATCAAATTCGGGGTGAGGTTGACGCATTTATGGTATAATTAATCAAACAAAAAGAGGTTTTATGACAAGAATAGCAATTATGGTAACGAACGGTACCGAGGATATTGAACTCATTGTACCGACAGACATTTGAAGACGTTGTGGAATTATTGTAAAGTTGATTTCCATTGAGAAAAAGAAAAATGTAATTTTAAGCAACGGCGTTAAAGTTTCTTGTGATGACATCATCGCTAAAGAAAATTTAAACAAGTACAATGCGATTTACTTGCCTGGTGGTCCTGGACATAAATTCTTTAACGAGCAATATGCCCCAAAATTAGCTGCCCATATAAAGAAAAACTACAAAAATAAGGATTTAACTTTCATGGCCATGTGTGCAGCCAGCACAGTATTCGCTGACTACGGGATTTTAGACATGTCCGTTAAACTTACTTGTTATCCTGGTTTAGAAAAGGGTAAATTGGAAAAAAACTATGTTAAAAAAGATGTAGTCTTTTCTAAAAATTTTATTACCGGTGCGGGTCCGGGGGTGGCGAAAGAATTTGCTCTAGAAGTAGCGGCACATTTCACTAGCCCTCAAAAAGCCAAAGACGTTGCTAAAGAAATGTTATACAAATAGGAGCAATTATTAATGACTTACACCATTCGCTGAAAAGACTGCCATAAATCCGATGCCGTTGCATCACACTTAGAAATGAAGATATCTAAATTCGAAGACTTTAACTTTGTGCAACCAAACGTGAAAGCAGAAATTGCTTATTTCCCCAAGAACCAATCATACACCACTAAGCTAAACGTGCAGGTAGTTCGCAAGGGTACGTTAAGGGGTGAAGCTAATGCCCATGATGTATTAACTTCCATCAACAACGCAGCTGATAAAATTATCGATCAATTGCGAAGAGTGAAAACTCAATTCGGAAAATAATAAAAAGTGCTGGCCAATGGAGACCAGTACTTTTCTTTAATATTCCTATTAAGCTAACTTGTTATCACGTTTTAAGGATTTGATAGTGCGGGTAGAAACCTTAATTTTTTTAGAGGTATTCTTACCAGTTTTAACCCTAACAGTTTGCAAGTTGGCATTTCAAGTACGACGTGAGTGGTTTAAAGCGTGACTTCGTTTGTT
>JAISKE010000078.1 GCA_031261045.1 Mycoplasmataceae bacterium
GAGACAACATCACATTCTCATCTTAAAGGGTGATACCGTACAGGTTGAGTTAAGTCCTTATGACTTAACACGCGGCCGTATAACATATAGGAGTTAAAATTATGGAAAAGAATATCGAACTATCAAAAGCAAATCACCGCGCAGCGGTCAGAAATACAATTACAAATGTCTGTAAAATATTAATCATTTCAATCATCGTTGGTGTATTGGCAGTTATTTTCTACATTGCATTTAATCCGATTAAAAATAGTGGCACAAGATTAGCATTAATCCTAACCTTCGAAACAATTTTAGGATTAATCGAAATCGTGGGGGTAACTATTTATCTAAAAGACATCATTATTTTCAACAAAGCAGTGGACTATAAAGATAAAGTGTTATCTGACCATGCCGTGGTTAATAAGAGTTTTCGCAATGAATACCTTACTCGTAAAATCGACACCAGTGTCATTGATGAAGAAACCGACGACAAGAGTAATGGTAAACCAAAGAAATAAACCAGTACAATTAGATTACCTCAAAAAATACATACCAGTGATGAACAAAAGAAATAAAGGAGCATTATGAAAGTAAGAGCATCAGTCAAACCAATCTGTAAAGATTGTAAAGTAATTAAACGGCACGGCCGTGTGATGGTGATTTGTAAAAACCCCAAGCACAAACAAAGACAAGGATAAGGAGTAACATGGCAAGATTATTAGGGGTGGATATCCCCAACAACAAAAAAGTTCCATATGCCTTAACCGCAATTTTTGGTATTGGTATTTCCACTGGACGCAAGATTACCGCGCAAGCGAAAATTGATCCAGAGAAACGTATTAGTGAATTAACGGAACAAGAACTAGCGGCCATCCGTGAAGTTGCAATTAAGTTAACCACCGAAGGTGATTTACGTAGAAACATTGCAATGGATATTAAACGTTTAATTGAAATTGGTAGTTACCGTGGTTTAAGACACCGTAAAGGATTACCAACGAGAGGTCAACGTACGAAGTCCAATGCGAGAACGCGTAAAGGACCACGTAAAACTGTGGCGAACAAGAAAGTGGAGACTAAGTAAGGAGAATTTATGGCTGAAACTAAACAAAATGAACAAGCAAAAGAAGCTGAAAAGCCCGTTGCGAAAAAACCAAAGTCTAAGAAGAAACGTAAATTATCTAATCCGAACGGTGTGGCGCATATTCATGCAACTGTGAATAACACCATCGTCACCATTACCGACCAACAAGGTAACGCCATCACTTGAAGCTCCTCTGGAGCCATCGGTTATAAGGGCAGTAAGAAATCAACTCCCTACGCTGCTGGATTAGCAGCTGAGAAAGCGGCAAAAGCTGCCATGGCATTAGGTTTAACCACCGTATCAGTTCATACTAACGGTACCGGTCAAGGTAAAGATACTGCCATCAGACAATTAATGGCTAGTGGATTAAATATTACCGAATTCGTTGAAGCAACCGCCATCCCCCACAATGGCTGCCGACCACCAAAGAAACCAAGATAATATAAGGAGAAAATAATTATGGAAAAGTTTTTAAAATATACAATTACACCTGAGGTTGATACTCAAAATCCCCAAAAGGCTACCATTACTGTTAGCCCACTAGAAAAAGGCTTTGGTATTACCCTAGGTAACGCTTTAAGACGAACATTATTATCTAACACTCCTGGTGCCAGCATGTTTGCCATTAAGATTCCCGGAGTAACGCATGAATTTCAAGCGATGCCCGGAATTAAAGAAGACGTAACGCACATTATCTTAAACTTAAAGAACTTGGTAATTACGATTGATGAAGCGGTAGTTTCTGATGACGAATTAGCCACTACTAAAATTGAAAGTTGACCAGTACTTAAGATTTCTAAAAAAGGTTCTGGAGCAATTTATGCTAGCGATATCGAATTGCCAACTGGATTTAGAATCATTAATAATGATTTATATATTGCGACCATTACTAACGACAAAACTAAGTTTGAATTAGAGATTTATGCTACTCGTGGACGTGGATACAAAACATTCCAACAAAACCATGAAGCCATTCAATCTTTAGGAATTATTCCCACTGATTCTAACTTTAGTCCAATTGTGCGTGTTGGTTATCACGTAGAAGATCACAAGATTTCTAAAACCATGACTGGTGATGCTCTAATATTAGACGTTACTACAAATGGTGCCATTAGCCCACAAGATGCCGTGGCTTTTGCAGCTAAGATTCTTGCAGAACACTTCAACCCATTAATTGAAATTAATGCTGTGATTCAACAAATGCAAGTGATTGAAACTACTCAAAAGCAAACTGTGGCTAATAAACTATCTACCCCAATTGAAGATATGAACTTGTCAGTAAGATCATACAACTGTCTAAAACGACGTGGTATTCAAACCATTGAGGAATTAGTTAACATGACTCGTAGCGAAGTGGAGAAGATTAAGAACTTAGGTAAGAAATCATTACGTGAGATTCAAAAGAACTTAACTGAATACGGTGTCTCATTCAAGGAGGAATAATCTATGTCTTATGTAAATAAACCTGGAAAAACGTCTTCTTGAAGACAAATGGTGCTACGCCAACAAGTGAGTGATATGATCGCTTATGGTAAAATTCAAACTACTTTTACTAAAGCCAAAGAAACTCAAAGACACATTGATAAGTTAATTACGTTGGCAAAAAAGAATACTTTAGACTCTAAACGTAAAATCTTATCAATTATCAAAGCCACTAAAGATCTAGACGAACAAGCATTGCTGAAGAAGGCTTTAGAAATTGCTAAAAAGTACGCTGATCGTAAAGGTGGTTATAGCCGTGTCTTAAGACTAGGTAGACGACCTGGCGACAATACCGAAGTAGCTATCTTAGAATTAGTTAATTAATGTTAATTAAGATGACCCACACTTAATCGTGTGGGTCTTTCTTATATAATAATTAAATGTTAGCCATCTTCTATAACAAGACATCATTGAAAGATACTTTAATCATTAACGCTAATAAAAGTAATAGTGTTTCTATTAAAACTGGTGAAGACTTTACTTATGGCTTAAATGAAAAACAAGAAGTCACTTTTATTAATATTTTTAATGTATCTAAAAAAATAAATTTACCTGACGGTTACTTACATTTATATATGAGCATGATTGATATGATTAAACATGTTACTGGTATTAGTTTAACTTATGATGAATATCCTGTAGTGGTTGGTAAAGTTAATGTTTGTAATGAAATTGCTGGGACTCACCTACACGAATGTAAAGTAGACGTTGGCGATAGAGAACTTAATATTGTATGTGGCGCTAAAAACATTAAAGCTGGCTTATCGGTTCCAGTAGCCATGATTGGTGCTATCCTTCCAAATGGTTTAAGTATTAAACCAGGTAAAATAATGAACCGTGAATCCAATGGTATGATTTGTAGCGCAGCGGAATTAGATTTAAAGAAACATTCATTCAACACCGAAGGTATTATTGAATTACCAACTACTTTTAAAGTTGGCGAACCTTTCATGCAAGTATTTAATAATTAATATACTTGACTTTTTGTTAAGTATGTGTATAATAATTACTGATTATCTAAGAAAGTAGGATTATGCCAATAAATCCAAAGAAAATGATTAAGCTTTTGAAAAGCAACGGATTTATAGTGGTTAGACAAAAAGGTTCTCACATTATTATGGTTAATCCTATTACTAATATGCGTACAATAGTTCCCATGCATAATCACGATCTACCAATCGGAACAGAGAGGGCAATTTTAAAACAGGCAGGCATCAAAAATGAAAACAAATAATATTTATCCAGCAATTTTCACAAAAGAAGGAAACAGCTATGCTGTACAATTCTTAGACATTCCCGAAGCTATAACTGACGGAAATTCTTTTGAAGAGGCTTTTATTCACGCGTCAGAGGCTTTAGGCTTGGCGTTGTATAAAATTAAGAACCCACCAAAACCTACACCATTTGTTAAAATTCGAACTATCAGAAATCAAGTTGTAGTTTTAGTGAAAGCTGATGAAACTGATAACATTGTAGAATTCGTTAACGAAGAATTTATTAATGTTTTTAAAAAGCAATTAGAGAAAAAGGAATTATCTCAATATAAGCTTGCTAAAATTTTAGATATTAGTGAGAGTTACATTAGTAAAATCATTAATGGAGAACGCATGCCAAAAGTTGATTTAGCAAAACGTCTTGGAATGTTACTGGGCTTTGATTATCATAAGTATTATTAAGATTATCAAGTTTGTCTTTGTACTGTGAAGAATCGTCTAATAAAAATAGGACTCTTTGGTTTTAAATCATATCAACCAATTAGAAATCTAGTTTTAATATCTGGAGTTAAATTTGCACATCAACCAAAATCATACTTTGAATATTTACGAGCATTTTGTAACTTACTTTGTAAGTAGATAAATAACGAAATAAAAATGTAGCTCACGCTTAAACCAAATGCGGCCGCTCCACCTAAGTGATTATCATCTAAATTAAGAAAACTAGCGACACCGCTATATTCACCACTACTAGATCAATCATTACTGCGTAGACCACTCACATTTCAATATACATTCATTTGTGTCATGACGATGGCAACATATGAATAATAAATAACGGCGTAGCCATTACAATAAATTCAGTCTGATAGATGAGTTCGTGGTGTACTAACAAACACCAAACCTCCTATCACTACCATTAAAAAATGCATCATAAAATACATTTCATTACCGGCAGATCCTAAAAAGATAAAGTGCCCAAAACTATAACCAATCGCCATATCTTGCATATCGCTACCACCACCAAGAATAGTAATCAAACCACCAAAGATGGCAAACGGTGCCGCTATTTTTGCAACCCTTCTTGAAGGATCTACAATACAAGCGATTAATAGAAAAATAAAGGTGAAAGGACAAATGTCTAACAATAAAGCTTTAGAAATAATATAGTCATGATCTCCAATTGGATTAGGTGTAAAAGCCTTTCAATCATGGCCAAAACGAGCTAACACGGCATAAATAAATAACAAGCCACATAGACCAATTCAAAAGAACCAATTATTGGTAACTTTCTTAATTAATGGGGAAATAGCAATTACCCCTCCTAGCGATAAAACTGTAAATATGTCTAATCCGACAACAGCTGCAATACTCATAGACATATTTTAACATATTAATGCTTTATAATCACTACATGCCTTTAGTAGCTAAAAACCTTAATAGTTTCACTATTAAGAATAATCAAGTCGTATTAGATCCGGCATATCTTCAACAAAGTAAAAATTACTTCAAAAAGATTACGGGAACTAGATTTGCTAGCGTATTAGGTTACAATAAATATAATTCACCATTTAAAACATGGATGGGTATGGTTAACCTCTACAAGGACGTGATGGATCCAACTCTAGCCAAAGTAGGTAATACAATTGAACCAATGGTTAGAGATTATGTGGAGAAGAAATTGGGAATTAATTTTAAAGTATATAACCCCATGGCGATTGGTTGAGATGTCTTCAAAGAAAACCAAATCTTTGGCGGGATTCCTGATGGTGAACCAATTAACGCTAACGGAATAGTAGATTATACGAATGACAAACCGATGTTGGAAGTCAAAACATCTTCCATAGATTCTTTTGTTTACAAAAAAACAAATAACGAATTAAAAATGCAGTTTGATTTCAATGGTTATCCACAAATTAAAGAACCTAATGGAAAACGCAATAGTTGATTTAATAACAACGACATCGTTATTCCTATGGAATATCGTATGCAACTTGGTTTATATTTGTATTTAAGAAATATTAATCACGGAGTGTTTGCGATTGCTTTTTTAACGCCAAGAGATTATAAAAATCCTGAAGGCTTCAATGCCGATAATCACGAATTGAGAATAGTTGATTTCACAGTTAAATTGGAAATAGTTAGTCAATTTGTTAAACAAGCAACCGATTGATATAACAAATATATTGTCACTGGCATTTCTCCAGAAATGACTCCAGAAGACCAAATGTGATTGGATCAAGAAAAATCGTTTGCGAGATAAAATGAAAAATATTATTTACATAAAGTATGGTGAATTAACTTTAAAAGGCAAAAACAAAATGTCTTTTATTAATTGTTTGTATACAAATCTTAAGAAAGCATTAATTAGTTTTAAAGATGTAACCATTCATAAACAATATGATTCAGCAACCATTAGCGGTTTTACTACGAAGAATAAAGATAAAATAGTAGAAATATTGAAACAAGTGCCAGGTATTAGTTTAATCATTCCTGCCTATATCGCCCCAAAGGATTTTGCTAAACTTGGTGATACAATTGTAAAACAATTGATGAAGAACAAGATTACGCACACAACTTTCAAGGTAGATACAAAAAGAGCGGATAAGAGTTATCCTCTAAATTCTATGGAAGTATCAACGAAGATGGGTGGAGTTATTCTACGAAACTTTAAAGGATACTCCGTCGACGTGCACAAACCACAATTAAAAATAACTATTGAAATTAAGTTAAAGGAAGCCATATTCTATTTTGAGAAGATTAAAGGATTCGGTGGATTCCCTTTAGGGATTAATGGCCGAATATTGTTATTAATTTCTGGTGGCATTGATTCACCAGTAGCTGCTAAGTTATTGATGAAAAAAGGATTTTACGTAGACTTCTTAACTTTTATTTCACCACCACATACTGATGATCAAGCTTTAGATAAAGTCAAAAAGTTAAAAAGAATTATCACATTGGATGGAAAATTAGAGAATAGTAAACTATATATTGTGAATTTTACTCCTCTCCAACACGAGATTGCTCATATTTCTATCCACAGTTATCAGATAACCATCATGCGCCGTTATTTCTTTAGAATCGCCCATAAGTTAGCATTGATACATAAATATGATGCTATTGCAACTGGCGAATCTTTAGGACAAGTAGCAAGCCAAACCATTGATAGTATGCAAACGATTCAAAACGCAATTGGTGAATCGCTAGTTTTAAGACCGTTATTATCATTCGATAAAAGTGAGATTATTGAATTGGGAAGACAGTATGGTACATACGAAACTTCTATTCTTCCTTTTGCTGATTCATGTAGTTTATTTGTACCAACTAATCCCGTGACTAGACCAACAATCCATACTGCAGCAAAGTTGGAAGCAGAATTAGAACTAGCATCCGAGATTATTGAGCGCATAATTAACAAAAACATTAAAGTAGAATAATATAATTAAGCAAACATGGACTTTTTAAAGAAATCAATTATTGATAAAATTCAAGAGTATTCAAAGATCTCGTTATTTTTCCACGAAGTTCCTGATTTTGATGCTTTAGGTGCTTGTTATGCCATGAAACGTTATATTAAAGATATTAGCCCTGAAAAAGAAGTTAATATTATTGGTCTAGATGTATTAGATGAATCATTTTCTCTAAACTTCTTTGAATTTGACAAACGACATGTAACCAACGAGTTTATTA
>JAISKE010000004.1 GCA_031261045.1 Mycoplasmataceae bacterium
CAAATTATGTTTGCTAACGATATTGTAGACCGTGCTAAAGAACTTAAATCAAGTTAGTTGAATCTACTATTCGGAAAATAATGAACATTTTGAAGTCTAAACAGTAATTTATTACGCGTACGCAAGATCTAAAATAATAGCATGGCCTATAAATAACTATATAATAGGAATCCGGAAGAAAAACGGAACAACTCAGAAAGGAAAAATTATAGCAAGTATGGAATACGTGTTATAAAAAATGGAAATATATTATGGATTTAACTTGATATCTAGTGACCTATTGAATCTTTTTTTATTTAATTGGTTCGCTATTAATATTAGAAATAATTTTTGTAGCTATGGGAAGGTTTAAAGGAGTACATATTACTTCACTATCAGCTGGTATAACATTTATGGGTTTGGTTATAATTTTATTCTGTGTGTCGGCTGAACGGGGAGCGTGACATGGGGATTTACCTATGTTTGTTACATTGTTTATTATTTTGATGAATATTTCCGTTACGTTAATAATTTTAGGAAGTATAGGTATTCACAGAACAAAAAATTCTAAGAGTGCACATTCATTGGAAAAATATTTTGATTTGTATAAAAAGAAAATTATTAGTAAAGAAGAGTTTGAAGCGAAGAAAAAACAATATTTATCTTAAGAAAAAATATGACATCTAGAATATTAAACTTTTACACAACGTATAAGTTTTGTTTTGGGCAAGTTATAAGGTATATTAATTATCTTAAAACCTGCTTTTCTTAATACTTTCAATTCATTATTTAAGGTTAATGGTATATCTAAATGAATCATGCCTTTTTCAGATGAAAGCTTTTCTTTAATCTTCAAATATTCCTTTACGTATTTCTTTTCTTTTTTACTATCGTTGATGATAAAGTCACAATTAATAAAAGTACCACCATTTTTTAAACTGTTATAAATCTTTTTATATAGACGCACTTTATCATCAAATAAGAAATGATGTAAAGACATCGAAGAAATAATGACTGGATAAGTATTCTTAGGAAAGTTAAATTCGAAATAGTTAGCGACTTTTACTTTAATTGATTTATTAGGATATCTTTTCTTAAGACCGGTTAACATGCCTTTAGAGATATCAATACCGATAATCTTCACATCAGGAAATTTCTTAAAGATATATTTCAATTCTAATCCTGTACCAATTCCTAAGTCTAATATCTGTTTTGTACCTTCAGGTACAAAATCAGCAATGATCCTTTTACTTTTTAATCCACCATCAATATACTTAAGGTGGAGACGTTCATAATTGGCAACATTATTATTAAAAAATGTTGCCATATCATCACTTTGTTTTCATTTATTATGCATAGAAAAATTATATGCTTACAAGTATGATTATTTATAAGAAGATAATATTAATTTTTCTATTTAGGATTGATGTTCATAATTGATTAAACAAGACATATAATCAATTAGAACATAAGGAGTATATTTTAATATGCGTTATACAAATGGAAATTACGAAGCTTTTGCCAAAGTACCAGATACTTTTAAACCAGCTAAGGACACCGCCCATATCATTGGTGGTGGTCTAGCTGGTTTATCAACAGCGGTATTCTTAATTAGAGATGGCAAGCTAGATGGCAAAAATATTACCATCTATGAAGAAATGAGCATCCCTGGTGGGGCATGTGATGGCATTAATGATCCTGATCGTGGGTTTATTATTCGTGGCGGTCGTGAAATTGAAGCCCATTACGAATGTTTATGAGATTTATTACGTTCCATCCCATCACTAGATCATAAAAATAACTCTGTTTTTGATGATTTCTATGAAATTAACAAATTTGATCCGAATGTTAGTTTATGTCGATCTATATGTAAACAAGGTAGCGAACATGCCGATGATGGTAAACTACACTTAAATAAGAAAGCCATCGAGCAAATCTCTAAATTAATTTCGACGACGGAAGATTTATTAGAAGACGTCAAAATTAACGATGTCTGAGATGAAAATGTCTTTAATTCCACCTTCTGAATGTATTGAAGAAGTATGTTTGCCTTTGAGGAATGACATAGCGCTTTAGAATTAAGACGCTATGTCTTAAGATTCATTCATGCTTTTAGTGGCATGCACAATTTTGATGTGGTTAAGTTTTCTAAATATAACCAATATGAATCATTTATCTTGCCAATTATCAAATATTTAGAAAAGCATGGTGTTAATTTCTCCTTTAATTCTAGTGTTAGCAACGTTAAGTTTGATATTACTGATCATGCTAAAGTTGCTAAATCAATTGAATTAACAGTTGGTGGTAAACCAAAGTCCATTAAAGTAACTAAAGACGACTTAGTGTTTATCACTAATGGTAGCTGTACTCAAAGTTCTACCTTAGGTTCATTTGATACCCCAGCACCATTAGATACTAAACTGGGATCAATCTGAGAGATGTGAAAAAATATTGCTAGTCAATCTAAGGAATTTGGTAACCCTAATACTTATTGTACTAATATCGAGGCTACCAAATGAGAATCAGCCACGATGATTATCCGTAGTAAAGAAGTAATGGACTACATTACGAAGATCTGTCAACGTGAAATCTTACCAGCTGATGGTAAAGGTGCCACAGGTGGTATCATTACCGTTAGAGATTCTAGTTGGTTAATAAGCTTTTCTTGTAACCGTCAACCTCACTTTAAGACGCAACCTAAAGGAACCGCTGAAGCTTGAATCTATGGTTTATTTCCTAATAAACCAGGGGATTATGTTAAAAAACCGATGCAAGCTTGTACGGGACAAGAAATTGCTCAAGAATGGCTATATCATATTGGTGTACCTACTAATAAGATTAGTGAGTTATCCACTAAAGCTAATATTAATGTCATTCCATGTATGATGCCATATATTACGGCTTTCTTCATGCCAAGGAAGAATACGGATCGACCACGTGTTGTTCCTAATCAAGCCGTTAACTTTGCCTTTATTGGTGAATTTGCCGAAACCGAAAGAGATTGTATCTTTACGGTCGAATATGCGACACGTACGGCTATGGAAGCTGTATATCAATTATTAGATATTGATCGTGGTATTCCCGAAGTGTTTGCTTCATGCTATGATATTAGATATTTATTGAAGGGTGCTAGTGTGATTGTTGATGGTAAAACCATCGATGATATTGAATTACCTTGAGCAGCTAAAGCGTTTGTGAAACACTTCTGTAAAAAGAATCCAGTGGCTAATAAATTGTTAAAAGACGCGAAGTTGATATAGAAAAAATCTTATAAAATTATTTCCAACGAGAAAGATTTAATATTCCTTATAATCATTTGGTAAATTTATGATCATTTATTCAGGAACTATAAATAATTTTAATGCCCATATAATAAATGGGGTTATTGCCGATAAAATTAAAGAAGCGTTAATTAAAGCGAATATTTATCATAATAATGAAGCTGAATATAGAGCGTGAAATAATTCATTATTGAGAATGCATACAGTATTGCAGTGGGCGGATTTGGATGTGAACATTAATGTATCCATTGAATATCAATTGCCTTTGTCTTCCAAGCGAGTAGACTTTATTATAGCGGGACGCGATTCTAACAATAAACAAAACGCTATTATTATTGAATTAAAACAATGAAGTAATGCTATCAAAACGGATGAACAATATCTAGTTAAAGCAAATACGCATGGTAATTCACTAGAAATAGTTAGTCATCCGTC
>JAISKE010000040.1 GCA_031261045.1 Mycoplasmataceae bacterium
CTACCCCAATTTCTCTTTTACCTTCGGTGAATAAAGAAACAAACCCCTTAATGATTTGTGAAAAGATTACACCTGAATTTCCACGAGCATTCATTAATAAACCACGAGCAAAAGCTTTACCGATGCCAAATAAATCATCATAGTCAACATTGCGAATTGTATCACAAGCACCGTTAACGGTAATCATCATGTTAGAACCAGTATCACCATCCGGAACTGGGAAGACGTTTAGTTCGTTGATATATTCATATTCGTTCCCGATGGCTTCAGAACCAGAAATGAACATTTTTTTAAGTTTATCGGGGGTAAGAGTAAACATTATTCACGTCCTTTCTTAACTCGAACATTAATCACAATATCGTATAAATCAAAGATTTTGGTTACTTGATAATAAATACTTTATTGAAGTTTTTTTGCAAGATCGTGGACATTAACAATCTGTTTTAGTGGTGCAAAGATTACATCTACCTTATCGTGTTTGTCACTAACCAATACACTTAACTCGTCATCGACACTAACGCCAGGAGTTTTTTGCATGATGTTGGTGATAATTCTAATAATTAAACTCTCATCATAATTAATACGATCTGTTTTAGTCATGGGGTAATTATACTATAAATGGAATTTATGATTACCATATTGCAGTTAACAAACGTATCATATTTACTTTAGTATAATGAATTCATAGAGGTATATTATGGCAACAACTAATAATCAAAAAACATTAAGAACTGTAGCATGGGCATTTTCCATTGTGGAAGTTGTAGCCTACAGCATTGCATTAATTGCTTTCATCATCGCAATTATCGCTGGGGGTAGCAATTTCACTGATGCAGGCTACGACGGCGACATAGGTAAGGGTTATTTTATCGGGGTAACGATTGTACTAGCTATAATGCTAGGTGTGGCGATTACATTCTTAGTATTAAATGGTAAAGCCCGTAAAGATACTAAACCCCATATAGCTTCTGGAGTTTTACAAATTATCTTTGGTTCGTTAATCTCTGGTATTCTAATACTTTGTAGTGGTGGAAAATAATCTAACTACATATCTTGTTCGCTTAAAAATCAATATATTTATATAATATTAGGACTTTACACAAAGGATTATTATGGCTGTAGCACAACGAAGAACGAGTAAATCAAGAAAAGGGATGAGACGTAGTCACCACGCTTTAAAGGCAACGACCACTACCACTTGTAAGAAATGTGGTAAGCCCATTCAACCGCACAAAGTATGTCCTTACTGTGGATATTACAAAGGCCGTAAGGTTATTACCGTTAAATAATGATTGTTAACCAGGACGAACCAACTTTATCACCCGAAGAAAAAACAATGACTGACAAATTAGTCGCCATTGACTTTTCCAAAATTCCTTCCACCGAAGAGCTTGATAAAATGAAAGTGAAACCTAAAAATCGTTGATTCAATTCCTTAATGTCAATTATTATTATCACCATTGGCATATCATTAGGAGTAATCATTGGTTTAATCATTAACCACTTTGCTTAAGGAGTTTCATGAAAATTTTATTACTAAAAGAAAATAAACAAGAATTAAGAGTTAGTCTCGTACCGGTAGATGTTGCGAAATTAGTTGAAGCAAAACACATTGTATTTGTTGAGGCTGGTGCTGGATCTAACGTCGGTTTTAAAGATAATGAATATAGCGAAGCTGGTGCAAAAATTGTTAAAGCACTTAAACCAATTTTAAATCAAGGTATAGATTTAATTTTTAAAATATCTAATCCTAAAACTAGTCTTCTAAAATCTTTGAAACCAGAAACTGTCGTTATCAGTTTGTTTAACGCTGTTAACAATACTAAACCTCTATATGATATGCTTAAATTAAAAACTACTAGTGTTGCCTTAGAAGGAATTCAACAAAATGGTTATTATCCTATTATTGTCCCTAACGAACAAGTTAAGGGTCGATTGGGTGCATTGATTGGCGCTTATAACTTAACTAAACTTAATCCTCATGCCGTCGGTAAAACTGTAGCTGGTATTTTGCATAGTCGTGAGAAGGCTCACTTTGTGGTATTACATTTATCGTATGCTTGCATCGAAGCGGCAAAGACAATTTTAGCATTGGGTGCTGACTTAACTATTTTAGCTAGTGATCAGGAAACCGCTGCCGATGTAAAAGATCGCAATGATCTTAAAACTTTGGCTGCAATGAATCATTGTAAGTTTGAAATTATAAAAGCTGATTTTACAAATTTAAATAATCAGATTGCTACAGCGGATGTATTAATTAATACAAATCCAGCTCCTGGAAGTTTAACACCAAAGAGAATTACTACCGCCATGATTAACAGTATGCCTAAAGGTTCAGTATTTGTGGATTTGTCTGTAGATCAAGGTTTTAGTAGCGATACTGAAAAAGAACCAACTACTATAAAAAAACCAACTGTGTTTGTTAACGGAGTTACCCATTTTTATTTAGAGAATACAGCTTCATTGTTTGCTCATAGTCTAAGTAATTCTATTAGCGGTTTAATTATGGATTTTATTTTCAAAAAGCCCGCTCACACTGGAATTGAGACTATTAAAAATAATGAACTATTGTATAACGCTATTCTCACATATAATGGCAAGTTAACTAGTAAAGTTGTATCCGAAACACTTCATATTGAAGGTTTAACAATTAAGAGTTTATTAAAATAAACTAATTATTAAAAGGTCTAAATTTGCCGTCGAAAAATACACCGACTTGTTTTTCGCCTGGTTCAAAACGATCGACTGCTTGTCTAGCCACTTCTTGATAATTTAATTTTGCTTGATTAATATCAGGAACTAAATGTGTTTGAATTGCATAGTTGATCCCAAAACAGGTCATTAATTCATGATCATCACTTACCACAATAATAGTTGCGCCGGGGTGAATGTTAGCAACCGTTCAAATCGTTGGTTTATCGCTAGTGAATAAAACAACGAAGTTGTATTTAAAAGATGGCGCAACATCACTACCGTGTGGCATACATTTCTCTGCAATTTTAATAGCAATTTTTTTAGTATAGTCCGGTAATTTAGCTTTTGGGAAATACCAATCAATGGAACGACGATAGTCAAATAATAGTTCAGATTTCTTGTCTATCATTCTCATGGTGTAAACTGCTTGAACTGGAAATAATCCTTGGGCAGATTCGCCTGACAACATGGTGGCATCAGCACCACGTTCAACTGCAAAAAATACATCCGTTACTTCGGCGCGAGTCGGCTGAATATTTTTTTCCAAGGAATCTAACATTTGCGTAGCAACAATAGACGGTTTACCAATTAAACGGCATTTACGAATAATATATTTTTGTCAATATGGTACGTCGTAAAAAGGAATTTCTAATGCTAAGTCTCCTCGGGCCACCATCACACCATTAGTGGCTTCGAGAATTTCATCAATATTATGAATGGCATGAGTTGATTCAATTTTAGATACTATTTGAATTTTACTCCCTCCATTCTCATCTAAAAATTTACGAATCTCGTTAACATTCTCTTTGGAATTAACAAAACTTGCAGCTACATAATCAACATTATTTTTAATACCAAAAAGAATATCATCCTTATCTTTTTGAGATAAGAATGGCATCGAGTATTCGGTATTAGGTAAATTAATCCGTTTCTTATCGTTAACAAAATGAGAATTTAATGCAACGGTTTGGATAATACCTTTGGCCACATCTAATTTATTAATTTTCAATTGTAGCTTTCCGTCATCTACCAAAATAATTCCACCAACTTTAACATCTTTGGCCATGTTATATGTTCCAGTAGAATCGGTTACAAAGAATTTTTTACCATCGCCAATAATATTTTTTAAAGTGTAAATGGTAACTTTACTATCTTTAGCAACTGGTTGTGGACCATTTTTAATTTGACCTAATCGAATTTCTGGTCCTTTAGTGTCTAACATGACGGAAATATTACGACTTAGTTTTTTAGCAACTTCGCGCGCAACATTAATTCTTATCTGTTGTTCTTCATGTGAACCATGAGAGAAATTTAAACGAACACAGGTTACACCCGCTTTAATAATTCCTTCCATTCTTTCATATGCTAACTTAACCAATTTTTTATTTTTTGGATCTTTGAACATTTTCATGTCTCAAAGTTTTTGAGTAACCGCGGGTCCTAGAGTTGCAATTATCTTAGTACGCTTATAATAACTCTTGACTCTAATCGGGGATGCTAATTCAATATCCATATTTATATCCTGTTAATCTTCTCGTATATTTTTGCTAAGCGAACATTGTTTCGTTTACGTGGTAATTCTACAGCTTCATGAATATCAATGTCAATAACTTGACGTCTAACTTCACCAATCGCACGGTTAAAACGACGATTCGCAATACAATCAATACAGTGTAAAGCCATTGTCGAAGCTCAGAAGCGATCAGTCGCACTAACGGTGCCACCTCTTTGAATATGACCAATGACATTAACTCTGGCAACTCGTTTAGTTTTGGTTTCCACAGCTTTAGTAATTTCATCTAAAGATGGTAAACCATTCAACCCATAAATTTTCTCTGTGATTACAAAAATACATGAACGTTTTCCACGCTTCATGGTTTCGTTAGCAATTTTAGTAAAGTCTTCAGCTTTTAGAATATTGTCTTTAGTAACGATGGCTTCTGCTTCGGTAGCTACACCAGCTTGAATGGC
>JAISKE010000042.1 GCA_031261045.1 Mycoplasmataceae bacterium
GGACGATAAAGATATTAATGAGAAAGTTAAAACATTGCTATCACACGAGATGTATCCAGTGCTTTGTGTTGGCGAAACATTAAAAGAGTTCGCGGCCAAGAAAACTACGGCTGTATTAACCAAACAACTAAAAGCCGATTTAGATAGCATTGATGCATCAAAATTAGATTTCTTAACTATTGCCTATGAACCAATTTGAGCTATTGGTACGGGTAAAACAGCCACTAACGAAATTATTGCGAATGTATTTAAGAACATCAACAAAGTATTAAAAGATATCTTAGGGGATGCTGCTACTAAAGTACACTTACTATATGGCGGTAGTGCCAACGAAAATAACGCCGCTAGCATTTTAGCAATTCCTGGTGTTGACGGAGTGTTAGTTGGTGGGGCGTCTTTGGACCCACAAAAATTTTATACCATTGTAACTGCCACACCAGAATACCATAAAATGAAAACAGACAACGAAGCAAACTAACATGAAAAAAGCAGCATTGATTATCATGGATGGAATTGGTTTACGTAGCGTAAAGCAAGGCAACGCCGTCGCTTTAGCCAAAAAACCAAATCTCGATCGACTGCTTAAACAATATCCCCACACCGAACTATTAGCTTCAGAAGAAGCGGTTGGTTTACCAAAAGGTCAAATGGGTAATTCAGAAGTTGGCCACTTAAATATCGGTGCTGGAAGAATTGTCTATACGGGATTATCATTAATTAACAAAGACTTAAAAGACGGTAAGTTTGCTAGCAACCAAGCATTTAATGATGCCATTCAATATGCTTTAAAACATCATACTAAATTACATATTATGGGATTAACTAGTAATGGTGGAGTACATTCTAACTTAGATCACATCTTAGCTTTAGTGCAATTAGCACATACTAATAAAGTTCCTTGCGTTTTACACTGTTTTGGTGATGGCCGTGATGTCGACCCACAAACATTAGTTAAGGATTTGTCTAAGATTACTAAAATAGTTAAAAATAACAATGCATTAATTGGGATGATTTCTGGAAGATATTATGCCATGGATCGCGATAAACGCTGAGAACGAGTCGAAGAAGCTTGTCAAACATTACTAGGTAATAATAAGAATTCATTCACTGACCCAATTGAATATGTCAAGAGTCAATATAAACAAAAAATCACTGACGAATTTTTACAACCAGCATTAAATACTAAAGTTAGCAAGAATGAAGTTACCATTCAAGATAATGATGCCATCATCTTTGCTAACTTTAGACCAGATCGAGCTCGGGAGTTATCGCACTTAATTTTTGGTTCTCAATATTATGATTACCAACCAAAAGTGCGGAGAACAGGACTTTACTTTGTAACCATGATGACTTACGAAGGTATTGTGCCATCGGCGGTGGCTTATCCACCAACTAAATTAGTCAATGTTCTCGGTGCGGTGTTAGCCAATAATAATTTAAAACAGTTAAGAATTGCCGAAACTGAAAAATATGCCCATGTCACTTTCTTTTTTGATGGTGGGGAAGAAATTAGTTATCCAAACGAAACTAAAATCATTGTCCCTTCACCAAAAGTGGCGACCTATGATTCAAAACCAGAAATGTCAGCTGATGAGATATGTGATAAATTAATTAAGAATATGCCTGAGAATGATGTAATCATTTGTAATTTTGCTAATGGCGATATGGTTGGGCATACTGGCAATTTAGGTGCCACCATTAAAGCGGTCGAAACCGTTGATAAAGAGATTGGTAGAATTTATGACGCTGCTCAAAAAGAGGGCTACACATTATTTATTACTGCTGACCACGGCAATGCGGATGAAGAAACTTATCCTGATGGATGTATGTGTACGGCTCACACTTTAAGCCCAGTACCTTTTATTGTCACTGATGCAACTATTAAATTAAATGGGCCTGGTAAACTTTCGAACATTGCGCCAACGATACTAGATTATTTAGGAGTTAACAAGCCTCCAGAGATGACGGAAGCTTCGCTAATTAAGAGATAAGGACAGTACATGAGAGACATTAAAAAAATTTATGGTGAATTAGTATTTACCGAAAAACAAATGATTAAATACTTAGGTAATAGTACTTATAAAAGATTTCAATCAGCGATTGCTGACGGTTCTAAGGAAATCCTTAATTTAGAATTAGCTGATAAGATTGCTAACGGTATGAAACGTTGAGCTCTAGATATGGGGGCAACTCATTACACGCATTGATTTCAACCAATGAACGGGATGTCGGCTGAAAAACACGAAAGTTTTATTGACCCACAAAAGGGTGGCACGATTGAATTAAAGTTTTCTGGCAAAGAGTTAATTAAAGGCGAAACTGATGGATCTTCATTCCCTTCTGGAGGTTTACGTAGCACTTTTGAAGCTAGGGGTTATACGGCTTGAGATGCTAGTAGCCGTGCTTTTGTGAGAAATGAAACACTGTATATCCCAACTATTTTCATGTCTTATCATGGCCAAGTATTAGACCGTAAAACCGCTTTACACCGTTCTTCCACCGCGGTTAAAAGACAAACCATAAGATTTTTAAAACTATTTAATATCAATGCAAAAAAAGCCCGAGTTACGGTTGGTGCTGAGCAAGAATACTTTTTGATTCCGAAAGAAATGTTTAATAAAAGATTAGATCTTAAATTAACGGGTAGAACTTTATTCGGTGCTCGTAGCCCTAAGAGCCAAGAATTAGAAGATCATTATTACGGCCAAATCAAAACTAGAGTAATGAAGTTCATGATTGATTTAGATACGGAATTATGAAGGTTAGGCATCCCTAGCAAAACAAGACACAACGAAGTTGCTCCATGTCAACACGAACTCGCACCAATCTTTGAAAGAGTATCCGTTGCCGTTGATCACAACCAATTAACGATGGAGATCATGAAGAAGACAGCAGAGAAGCATGATTTAGTTTGTTTGTTGCATGAGAAACCATTTGCTCACATGAACGGTAGTGGCAAACATAACAATTGATCAATTTCTGCGGATGCGGTTGGTAATATGCTAGATCCTGGTGATACTCCAGAAACCAATTGAAGATTTTTATTATTTGTAACTTGCATTATGTCTGCCGTTGATAAATATCAAGACTTATTAAGATTATCCGTAGCGACTGCTGGCAATGAACACCGTTTAGGCGGCAATGAAGCACCCCCAGCCATCATCACCATGTTTTTAGGTGAAGAAATTTCCGGTATCTTAAAAAATATGTCATTGGGGAAACAACATAACAAAAAAATTAATCGTATGACTAACATTAGTATGAAATTTATTACTGATTTCAATAGTGATACTAGTGATCGTAATCGTACTTCTCCATTTGCGTTCACTGGAAATAAGTTTGAATTTAGAATGCCGGGCAGTTCCATTAACTTAGCTTGCGTGAATACAATTTTAAATACTGCTTTAGCAGACGAATTAAAATTAGCCACCAATGAATTAGAAAAAAACTCCAGCACTGAAGCAATTAAAAAGAAAATAGTTCAATTGTACAATGCTCATGAAAGAATTCTATTTAATGGTAACGGTTATGAGAAGAGCTGAGAAAAACAAGCAACTGCTAGAGGATTGTTAAATCTTAAAGCGACACCAGATGCAATCAACCGCTATGATGAACCAAAAAACTTAACTTTATTTGCCAACCACGGGATTTATACCAAGGAAGAAATATTAGCTCGTAAAAATATCTTATTAGAGGAATATTGCAAGACCATTAAGATTGAATCTCTAACGATGTTAGATATCTTGAATCGTGAAATATTGCCAGCTGTTTATAAATTTGAAAAATCGCTAGCTAAATTAGTTGGTCAAAAGAAAACGTTGAAAGTTAATTTTGAAACGGAATTGGATTTACTAAATAAAATTACTGAATTGGTTCAAAACGTTGGTCATGCTAAAACTGGCTTATTAAATAATCTAATAAAGGTTCGAAGCGTCGATGATTGATATACTAAAGCTAAATCTTACAATGTTAATGTAATTAAATCCATGCAAGAGATCCGGCAAGCTTGTGATGAATTAGAACGTCTTTGCCCAAAACACGTTTGACCATTCCCGACTTACGCCGACATTTTATTTTATTCTTAATCCCATCTGCTAATTAGATATAATACACAAGTTAGCCGACTTAGCTCAATAGGCAGAGCAACTGACTTGTAATCAGTAGGTTGTTGGTTCGATTCCGATAGTCGGCACCAGATAAAATCCACCGTGCGAT
>JAISKE010000046.1 GCA_031261045.1 Mycoplasmataceae bacterium
ATGCATTAGTGGTGTTGGTAACATTCAATAACTTTTAAATAGATGAATCGCTGGCGCCTGCAACAAGAAACCAACAAGGTAAACACCAATACCACCGAAAATAGCTGGGATTAATGCAAACGGTGTTAAGGCTGACGCAATTTTATATTTACTAACTCCGTTAGCTTGCATAATACCAATTTGTAGTCTTGTGTTTGTAATGTAACGACGAATCACAATTGCACAGATAAACAAACCTAAAATAACAACAAATGACGTCAAAAAGTAATCCACTAATTTTACTTTGGAGACTAATGAAGGAATATAAGCGATTCTGAATGCACTAGCATTAAGATAGTCGGTTGTATCATTAGCTAGATAAGCGGCACGAATCCCGTTTGGTCAATTCATAACAACTGTTGCCTTCCTGTTTATGTTGTTAATAACAGTATTATGGTCAGCACCAGGTTTAAAAATACCTACTAAGTAATTTTCAGTTGGATTACTTCTAAAAGCATCAAATGTACGTTTGTATCCGCTGGTGTTTGCGAAGATAATACATTCTTTGTTTGGGTTAGGCGTAGAATGTTGGATATCCACAATTGGATAAGCAAAATCAGCTGTAATACCATTACCAATAATTATGAATGGCAGTCCACCACCAGCCGATAATGTAGAATTTGCATAATTATCTCTAATTTTTAATATTCACACATCACGTTGAACTTGTGTTAAAGAATTTAATCATCCAGAAAAAGTATCTTTAATATCTTTAGAACTATTCCCTGGTTGTTTCATTCAATTAATATATGTCTGTTCTGTGGTGAAAGTTTTAGACGGTAATACAATTTTATTGTGGTTTTCTAAATATTTAGGTGCAGCAATGGCTGTTTGAGCTGTTCAATCATTCATGGTTCACACTTGAGGGGCAGTTACTTCTCAATTAATAGTGTAGGTATACTGTTTATCGACAAAACGAGTAATATTAGTTGCCCCATTTTTATATCAGTTAGTGTAATAACTATCGTATGCCGTTGCATAAGTAGATGGGTTAGCATTATGGGTAGTGGTAGCTAAAGTTTGAATACTAGTTATTAATGTGGGGTCTAAGATATGACTAGTGTCCCCCACATTCAATAATCTAAAATAGGCCTCTATTTTTGTTCAATCTGCATCTGTTGCAGTGGCACTGGTTGGTAGTTCATATCCTAACACTTGAGAAACAGATTGTTTAATCCCTTTAGTGTTGTCATCATAAATGTGGGCGTATACCCCATTGTCTACACCTAATAATGGATTAAAATCAGTGGTGCTAAAATTAATCTGTCCGCCATCTCAACCAGATTTACCATTGTCGAATAATATTTCTTTATCAATCAAGTCTTCAGGATTAGATTGCACTATTTTGTAATATACATCGTCTGGTGAATTGTTAATGTCAATTGACTTAAAATTACGTCATCCAACACTTTGATTGATATTATCTTCATTACTATCTAGATATTTTTCAATCGGCGTGTCAGTTTGAGTAACGATATTAACAATCTCTGCTAATTTATCGCTCTCTTGCTGTTGCAATTGAGCAAGATCACCAGTTTCTCCTAAGTCAGTTTGACATTCGTCATATGTCTTACCTGCTTCATGATTAGAAGGACCAAGATATGCTAATGCCGTTGTTCCATTGACTGTTAAGGTAGGATTTAAAATATTGTAATATGGGTCTGTTGGGTCGATTCCATGATCATCATAAAACATTTTTAATAATGTGTTACTCTGATTTTCGACATCTAAGGTTACTTGGTAGGTTCTCTGATATGTTCCAGCACTACCACTCTGACTTGGTCACGGAATATCTTTATGGTCATTCGAAAGACCCATATATTGATTATCCGGATAACTTCCTGGTCCAAATTTCCACTTTCCATTACCGTTTTGATAGTTCTCTGACACAGTAAAATCATGGGTGTTACCTTTTGTGGACACTGTGTTGTATTCATTGGAAATGTTAGAGGCAGTAGAATTCAACACGGTGAATAAACCCATGGATAGAAAGACTAGAAATGTTAAACCAATGACTGAAGCTTTATTCTTCTTAAGTGACCTTAAGACGTTTTTAAACAAATTTCACATTAGCAATAATTATATTAATTATTAATGCTTCTTAGTAAATGTTTATTGGGGGGTAAATAACTTTAAGAACTTAAAAAAGAAACGTTAGGAAAGAAAAAATCATGAGAAAAAGTATAGGTGAAGGACCCGCTATTACCTCAACCCATAATAACATCACTATCTGGTGCGCCATCATGTTCAATTATTGTTGTGTTAGCATCTCACGTTCATGTTCATTCTCAATAATTGCTGTCAGCCCATTCAGGTTTAATAGATTGAAATATTTCGCTTCTTCAATGTAATTCGTTGGTTGTAGCATTTCAGGTACAAGTGTCAATATATATTGTGCCGTTCGCATGAACTGTGATTTGATTGTCATTATCGATATGAATTTCCGATTGTTCTCAACCATATGGAAATCCATCAGGAGCGAAAGCGGTTCCTCAATAAGTAGAAGCGATAATACTTAAACAATTAAGGTTCTGAAAATTATTCTTGAAAAACAATGCTCCTGCTTGTCCGGTGCCATCATCTGAAATAGTAGTTGTTGCTTTGTTGACATTATTTTCAGCAACATACCCTAAAAATTCATACACATTGAAATCATTTCGAGGCTCTGGCGGTGTAGGTAAATCTAAAACCCTAATATTATTAGAAAGCATATTCTTATTAGATTTTAATGATAATGGATAAGTGGCTTCGGGTACTGCTGTAGCTTTTAATTTGCAGCTAAAAGTATTGCCGGTATAACAAAACGAATCATAGCTTAATTCACTAACTGATGACAATGTTAGTGACGTTACCTTGTAATTAAATGATTTAAATTCACCGATTATAAAAGTGCTATCTTCTTGACCGTGAATTACATAAGCAACATCGCTGGAAATAACTAATGTTTTCTTAATGGAACAAGCAGTGGTGCCAAATATAGTTAATCCTGCCATGCAACCTAAAACACTCAAACCGACAATCGTTGATATTAATTGAATCTTTTTTAATTTATGCCCCATGTACATAGTAATTATACCATAAATGGGCTTTAGTGATAAGCCACTTCCCGTTTATGCACTGTATGTTCTAGTTGGTCGTTACTATTTTGAACATTTTTAACTCCATGTAATAATTAACAATTCACAGTTGTAAGTTTCAGTTACATCAAAGTTATGTTAGAGTTTTTTTAAACATCTAGATTTACCAAAGATTTTAACATTCCATTTGCTAACAGTGATTAAAACTAAGAAGAGAAATATCTGGTTGTTTGAGAAGATTGGTGAAGCAAACACCTATGTAACCATTATGTCAACGATTCAAAATACACTCCTAACGAACAATTGTGTCTACAGTGAACTAGTTCAAATGCTTAGTGACTAATTTCTACGGTTGAATAGTTATATTTATTCTAGTGGGATATATCATCCATTTGGTAGACCAACAGTTTTAAAATAATCCAATGCTTTAATTGGAATACCTTCAAAATATGTTCCAGCATAAATAAAATTACCAATATTGCGAACATAACTAAAAGCCGATGAAGAAAAATTTGGTTCGGTATTTAAACTACTAGATATTTGATTAATGCCAGAGCAACCGTTGAAAGCGGAATTGCCAATGGTGGTAACTTTGTTTAAATTTAAAGATTGAATGCCAGAGCAGCCGTTGAAGGCTTGGTTCCTGATGGTGGTCACGTTATCCGGTATAACTAATTGTGCATTTTCTGGCGCATAACCGGGAATAAAACCATTTAACGTATTGCCAGAAATATTAAGCTTACTATAAAGGGATAATATTAGATCCTGGAATCACGTTAGTGGTCGCGTCAATTACTTTTACAGGGGAGTTTAAACTATCAGTGTTACATTGAATTCATAAGTGATAAGTGGAAGTATCAACATTGTTAGTTCATTTTAATAAACCCTTAGTAGTGGTATCAAAAAAGAATACACTGTTAGTGTTACTATATTTAATATTTCAATTAGCGTTAGTAATCCGGTTACCCAGATTATCTTGGGCATATAGTTGAAAACTACCAGCGAGGTTTTCAGTGATATTAATTGGTCCTTGATCTGGAATTGTAAGTTCAGTTGGTGTGGGAGGTTGGGTTTGCGGCAATAAATTGATCTTTATAGTATTTTGAGTATTAGAATCAGAAGCAGTGATAGTGATTGTCGTGGTAGAATTCACTGCAATCTCATATATTATTTTATTTAATTCTGCATCAAAAAATCAATTTGTATCTTTACCATTCCCTTCGGCTTCTAAAGTAACTTTTGAACCAATTGAGGATGTCGCACTAACGACGGTATCCTCGCCAACGTTTAACGAAGGATTATAAGCATGATCAAAACTAATGACATCTTGCTTTTTAGTTTTTTTAACGGCATAACCGATGCCAATGCCGGCTCCAACCATAAGCGTGGCCGCACCCCCAATAGCACAACCAACTAATATTTTTCGTTTCTTGGCATTCGTTCATAATGACTTTTGATTATCCATATATATTCCTCACTTGTAATTATTCTACAAAATATTAATTTAAATAAATTTTGTATGTGTTAACTTTTAAAGGGTTAGGTAAACGTATAATACGTATGCAGAAGAGTTCTCGTATAAAGTTGATCATCGGGTGCAGACTTTCTAGTTACAATTTACAAATACCCAAAATAGCAACGACTATCTAGGACATGTAATTTATGTATTACATACTTTTCGTAAAAATACCGACTTTTGTATATAATACTTGTCCCTTAGATAAAGTAGGGAAAATAACAGCATGTGGAAGGACGATAGTCCGTTAGACCACGTAGAGAACATACTTAGGAGGTATACTTGTGGCTGCAAAGAAAGAAATAACTCGAATCGCCAAGATTCAATTAATCGGTGGACAAGCCAAACCAGGACCAGCATTAGCTTCGATCGGTATTAACATGGGTGAATTCACTAAACAATTCAACGATAAAACTAAAACTAGAATGGGAGAAGTAGTCCCTTGCGTGATTACCGCCTTCAGCGATAAGTCCTTTACTTTTATTATTAAGACTTCACCAGCTAGTGTTATGATTAAGAAAGCGGCTAAATTAGAAACTGCCGGTAAAAACCAGTTGACTGATCACGTCGCTACCATTACTCGTGCTCAAGCTTTAGAAATCGCTAAATATAAATTACCTGACTTAAACGCTTACGATGAAGAAGCAGCTTTAAGAATGATTGCTGGTACTGCTAAACAAATGGGCGTCACTATTGAAGGTGTGGATTTAACTCCAAATAAAACTAAGAAAGCTGGGGGTAAATAATTATGGCTAAGAATAAGAAATTTGCTGCCGCTAAGGCCCTAGTTGATCCGAAGAAATATTATTCTGTGGCTGAAGCCGTAGCTTTAGCTAAGAAAACATCAATTACTAAATTTGATGCATCAATCGATATCGCAATTAAATTAAATTTAGATACGACTAAAGCAGAACAACAATTAAGAGGTACCATTGCTTTACCATATTACTTTGGTAAATTAATCAGGATCTTAATCATTGATGACCAAATGACTAAAGATAAAGCTGCCGAATGTGGTGCGGACTTCTTTGGTGGTAAAGATAAGATTGATGAAATTAAGGGTGGGTGATTAGACTTCGATTTAATCATCACTACTCCTAAATACATGCCAGAGTTATCTAAATTGGGTAAGATCTTAGGCCCTAAAGGATTAATGCCTAACCCTAAATTAGGAACTGTAACTGCTGATCCTGCTAAAGTGTGTAAAGAATTTAAAAAGGGTAAATCTAATTACCGTACGGATACTTATGGTAACATTCACATGATTGTTGGTAAGGTATCTGCCGCTGCCGAAAAGATTGAAGCCAACATTAAAGCTTTAACAGAGTTCATTGCTAGCAAACGTCCATCTACGGTTAAAGGAGATTATTTTCAAAAAATTTATATTTCTTCTACTATGGGACCGTCCATTAAAATTGCAATTACTAAATAATAATTAATTAATAAAAAACTCCTTAGATTGATCTACCCAAATAAAATGTTGGGTTAGAGGGTTTATATCTAAATTAACCCAAACATTCAATTTTATTATCTCCTTAGAGCTTATCGTTACTATTATCATTAGGCAAATATACGCTAGTGGAGATGTCTTTATCTGATAATGAAGTAATGTACCCCTTATAATAACCATTTACCGAGCCTAATGAAAAGCATGGGTTTACCGCTACATGCATAAATAAATTTGAATAGGTGTGTGTGTCTAGGTCTCACACCGCTGGATTGTCTTCCGTTTCAAAAAAACCACTTACATAAGCTCTTAAATCAATGGAAGTCATAATTTGTTGAAGTGAAAATTCTTTACTACCAAATTTAAAACTTTGCATAGTACTCGGCAGGG
>JAISKE010000038.1 GCA_031261045.1 Mycoplasmataceae bacterium
CGCTCTGTAATAGAAACAATTAACGATGAATTGAAGAATATTTGCGACATTGAACACAGTCGACATCGTAGCATACACAACTTTTTTATGAACTTGATTGCCGCTTTGGGTGCCTATTGCTTTTTTGACAAAAAACCGGCTATTAAGCTCGACTATGAGCCAAATTTGGCTCAACTTTCACTGTTTTAAGAATATCTTATATTTATAAAATCCTATTGTCAAGGAACTCACTTCTTTGACTGATTGGGTTGTCCTATGAAATTAAACAAATTAAACAAAGGCTTAAACGGAACTCAGGTTAATATTGAAGAATAGTGCTGTAGTTTTAGTTTTCATAATATCTAATTTTTAAAATTTTGCTTGATAGTTTTTGTGTAAACCTATTTCAGGACGAGACACTGTCGTAGCAGAGGGAAAGGAATCCCGTAGGGATTTAATGTCGGTAGAAAAATGCGTCCATAATCCATAGTCGTTCGCCTCACAAATCGTTGTAAAGAAAATCATAGCGTAATTGCGAACGAAATAGAAAAAATCCTGCAAAGTGCAGTATTACTAATGAGAACTTAACAGCCCTGGTGTTTAAGGGAGTAACATAGTTGAGTCGTATTATTGTAATTTTTTTAATATATATACCAGTTTCTCAATCTGTAATTCGTCATCAATATCATCCCATTCTTTAGTTTCAAACAAATGAATATCATTATCTTTTATTCTAATGACAAAATATTTATAGTCAGTCTTTTGCATATTATTCAAATAAATATAATCGTTGTAAAAATAATCAGACCCTAAAAAATATTGTGTCCATTCGTTAAAATTTCTCACTTTTGCATTTTTGTCAAAATAGATTGTGTCTTTTTGTGCATCTACCACATTTAAGCATTCATAAATACCTGAAAACCACAAACATCTCATATAATTAATAGCAAAATTCGCATTTTCTCTTTCTACAATGTCGTTACTTATCTCATCAATTTTTGAAAATTTAAACTTTTTCCCTGATGTCTTTTCAATCAGTTCAACAGTATTACTATTCAAACGGTATAAGGCAGTGTCTAATAAAATATTTTCCAAGGAAAAAGGTAAGGCAATAAAATAACCACCACTGTTGCACTGAAATTGAACTATATCTTTTTTAAATATTGAATCTGTTATTGCGATAGATGATGTAGTTTTTAATGCGTCCAAATAAGATAAGTTCGCATAGATTCCAAATAATCTTTCGTTATCAGAAAATTGACAGGATAAATTATCACGCTCAATGTCTTCAACCGCACACGATTTATCTTGTTTTATTTGAGCATTATTACAGCCAAAAGTAACTAATAAAATCATTAAAAGTATATATCTATTCATATCATTTAGTTTTTCTTACAGTTGTTACAGTAGGTTATGGTATCAAGGGATTCCAGTGCTTATCGTATTGAAAAATAATTTATTCAATTTTTTTTAGCCTATATTCAATTTTATTAATTTTTGCGCCAGCATAGTCACAATATTGACATTCCTCAACTACATTTCCATCTTCATCATAGTATAAAGTAATCAAACTACTCAATATAAATGCATTATCTTCAAAATGCCAATTATATGAAATTTTATGCTTATTTGTTGTATTGGTTAAAGTAATAATATCCATTTGTGGAACCATATCCCAAGGGTCTATTTGAATTGTATAATGATTAAAATCTTTAAAACCTATTACATCTAAATTGTCTTTAAAATGTATAGTGTCATTGTTTATTGAATCATAATATTGCCCTGCTATTATGCTCTTTGCAAAGTACAATTCTTCGTTGTCTATATCTATGTTTTTTTTATAAAATGTATAAATATTTGTGTCTATTTGTTGTCTTGTTAAAGCATTTTGATGTTCTTGAACTTCTAATTTAGATATTCCATTGTGTCTCGTAAAATTCAAAATCCAATATTGTTGTTCGTTTATTCCTACTCTGTATTTATTATCTGAAATTTCATGTATGGGTAAGATAGCACCTTCATGATAGCCGTGAAAAATTAAAGAATCTGTGTTATTAATTATTATTTTGTAGCCGAAAGAAGCAATACTCCAAGAATAATCATAAATTTTTTTATAAATAATAGTTGAATCAATATAGTTTGAATAATACCATATTCCAGCAATATCTATTTGAGGAGTGGGTTCATTATTATTAGTAGAATTTGGAATTAGAGTTTTATTTTCAGTGCTATTCGCACAAGTAATAAGCAAAACTGCAATAGATAAAAATATTAAATTTTTCATAGGTTATTGATTTCTTCTAACCGTAACAACTGTATACGGCTCATTGGGTTTGTCAACATAGGTGCCTGTCATTTTATTTCCAGAAATAATTAGTTGATTAGTTGTTGATACTCCTCTACTCTGGAAAGATGTGCCAGGGTCAAAAAAGTTATATGTTTTAGATGTCACATAACCATTGTTTAGAATTTCTGTTTTACTTGAAACTACAATAAAATGGTCTGTCATACCATCACGATTTGGTGAGCCATCTTTATAATCAACCCCCACAATAATGGGATTTCCATTCTCTAATGCATTATCAATGATATTAAACCCTTTTTGTGCATTGGACGATGCAGTGCCAGCACGACCATTTTCAGCACTATTTGTTACTAAAACTTCCGTTCCTCTTCCTGCCGTTTCTACATTTTCATTATTTAGCATTTTACTGCTTGCTTCATAGCAATTAGTTTGATTTGAAATCTGAGACTCCCAATTATCTGCTGTAATCCCTGTAAAAGTCATACTAACCACACTTTGTTGGTTAAACGTAATACTCACACCTCCACCCAAATCGTGAGTGTAAGATGTTCCTATGTTAGTATATTCAACATCATCGATTGTTATTTTTGCGGCATCCCCTGTTCTCCACACAGTATTTCCATCTTTATCTCTATACCAATCCATCCCACTTGGGTCAATAAAAATTATTGGATTAT
>JAISKE010000033.1 GCA_031261045.1 Mycoplasmataceae bacterium
CCTCTTTCTCAAATGAGAATGGTTTTTGTCCCACTAACATTTCATATAGAATTACACCCAATGAAAAGAAGTCAAATTGTTCGGAAATAATTTTTGATTTTTGTTCTTTTGTTAATCTACTATTAGCTAAATCTAAGGTTTCAGGGCACATATAAGGAAACGAACCAAAGACTGTAGATTCATCAGTTAAAGCTGTTTTATCACCAGTGGTTTTAGAAGTTGTCAATACTGATGAAATACCAAAATCAATTAGCTTGACTTTAGTCATATCATTGGTTAACATAATGTTCTCAGGTTTTAGATCGCGATGAATAATCTTGTGTTGAAATCCGTGCAATTCTTTAACAGCATCTAAAATTTTTTCAAAAATAAACAAAGCTTCTTTAACGTTAATATTACCGACTTTAGATAAATAGTTATTCAACGAAACTCCATTGACATATTCCATCACGATGATAACAGTATTCCCATTATTAATTTCACTAATATCATAAGTTTTAACAATATTTTGACAACCAGAAGCTCGTTTAGCAGTAACACATTCATCATGAATTTTCATTCAATCACCATCCGTAGTTTCAGAACTTCGATTAACCATTTTTATTGCTACAAATTTACCATTGCTATTAAACCATTCATCCGTTGTGTTAGAAATGTCTTCCGCTTTATAAATATCGGAATTCATTCCACCATGTCCAATCACTTCAATAATGCGATACTTATCTAAGATAACGTCATTAGGATGTAATGATATTTTATTAATTTTTGGTTGAGAATTACTTGTTGGCGTCGCCATTAACTCTCTCCAAAACAAATGATGTTAAATTATCATTGCTCTTATTATCAATTGCTTTCTGCACAATAATATTACTAATGGCTTCAAATTGCGATGCACTATTCTTCATAATTTGGCTAACATCGTTCAAGTTAATGAAACGATACACTCCGTCAGTTGCAATAAATACATCGTCGCCAACTTCTAAGTTAAACATAAACTTATCGTACTTTAAATGGTAGTTAGATCCACTTTCTAAACATCTAGTTAAAGAATATAATTGTGTTTGGTACTGCGTGCATAAAGCATTGATATCTAATTTTTCGTTACGCGATTTCATGTCTAAGAAGTGATTATATAAATTATGATCACGAGTTATTTGTCCTCACGTATTAGAATTAATAGAATAATGGTAAAGTCTAGTGTCGCCAAGATTGAAAACATGAACCTGGTTGCTCTTAATATAAGCTACTAAAAGTGTTGTGCCAATTTTTTTACCATTTAATCTAGTGTCAGAAACTTGAGTAATTTGGTTGTAAGCTGCTCTTAAGCATTTAAAGAAAAAGACATTAATATTACGAACCTTAGAATGCCTTTCAAAAGCTTTTTTAAATACTTCTACAGTCATTAATGAAGCAATTTGACTATCGTCTTGGGATCCAATGCCATCACAAACGATGGCTAGTGCTTCATTACTTTTATTAGCGCCAAATCAACTAGCGTCCTCATTGATGTTACGAGTTCCTTTAGCTGTCGAAATGGAATAATTAAATGTAAAATCGTGTTTCATTTGTTTGTATTATATAATATTAACCATTATGTTTTTCTTGTTGTGAGCGAAGCTGACCGCATGCAGCATTAATCTTCAAACCACATTCTAAACGTTTAGTCGCCATGACATGATACTTAGCCAGCCCATCAATAAAAGCTTTAGCTTTAGTGGAACGCTGATAACCATTTTCGTCTACAGCGTTATAAACTATTAGGTTCACATAACACAACATCCCTTGTAATAGTTTGCCCAATTGGTGAATGTGCTCGTCGTGATCATTAATATCTTTTAATAGAATATATTCGAAACTAATTCGACGATTAGTGGTGCCTAAATAATTTCTAATACTTTGCATTAACTTACTAATGGGATAAGCTTTGTTAATAGGCATTAATTTATTTCTTAGTTCATCGTTTGGTGCATGTAATGAAATCGCTAAATTGATTTGTGGAAAGTCTTTGCCAAATTGTTCAATCTTTGGTACGACACCACATGTCGAAACGGTGATATGTCTGCTACCTAAACCGATTCCATAATGATCATTAAATATAAATAAAGCAGATTTTAAATTATCGTAATTGTCAAATGGCTCACCAATTCCCATAATTACCATATTAGAAATACTCTTGCTGTTCTTTTTTTGTAAGTATTGATTTACAATCAAATATTGTAAAATCATTTCATCAGGAGTTAAATCACGTTTTTTCTTTAATAAACCAGAAGCACAGAATTTACAACCCATGTTACAACCAACTTGACTAGAAATACAAATGCTATAACCATAATCAAACTTCATTAATACTGTTTCAACGAATTGATGATCTTCCAATTCAAATAAAAATTTGGTAGTACTATCATTCTCATCGATTAACAAACTGATTTGTTTCAAAGTGTTGATACGAAAATGTTGCTCTAAAATTGGAATAGAACTCTTAGCAATGTTCGTCATTTTATTAAATTCAACCATGTTCTTTTTATACAATCATTCAAAAATTTGAACCGCGTTGTGTTTCTTTAAGCCTAATGAAACAAGTTTATCAGCAAGTTGAGTTAACGTTAACGAATAGATGGATATCTTATTACTCATTTTTATTAATCGCATTCAAAACGATTTTCTTTAATTCACTTTGTGCACGATGAAGATCATCATTCACAACTTGGTGTTGGTAACGATTAGCAACTGACACTTCTCATTGCGCTTGTTTCACACGTTGTTCTATCTTTTCAGAGGTTTCTGTCCCTCTCGTTCTTAAACGTTCAATTAGGTGTTTAACAGATGGTGGTAAAATAAAAATAGTCAAGACGCCTTTATCATTGGCTTTTTTGGCGTAATCCATAATTTGGAAGGCCCCTTGAGATTCAATTTCTAACAATACATTAATGCCCTTTTCTCTTAAAGCATTGACGTAATCTTTTGGGGTTCCATAATAATTGTTAACGTAGGTAGCGTACTCTAACATGCGTCCTTCTTTAATGGCTTTTTCGAATTGCTCTTTATTGACAAAGAAATAATCCTTGCCTTCAACTTCGTCGAAACGTTTAGGTCTAGTGGTCATCGAAATACTAAACCCTAAATTAAGTTTCTTATCATCCATCAATGGTGTTCATAGTGTTCTTTTACCAACACCACTTGGTCCGCTCAATACAATTAATAAACCCCTTTTCATATTAACCAATCCTTACATCTTCTTCCGCATATCTAATTAAGTTACCACGTGGGTTTTTCTTAGTTCAAGATAACAATGTGGAAGAGATACCTAAGTATCCAATAAACATTAGCAACATTAATAAAACTAAACCAAAATCATTAATAGTTGGAGTCAGCCCCATCGAAGCACCAACCGTACCGATGGCGCTTGCCGCTTCAAAGAATGTTTCTAGCACTCCGTTGGTACCAGTTACCATAAAGGTGTTTCCGGTGCTAGCGTCATTGTTAGCAAAAGTACTTGTTAAGTAAATCAAAATGGCAAATAAACAAACTACGGCAACGCCAGTAATGATTACGATAAAAGAACCACGTACTTTGGTTTGTGGTATGGTTCTGTGGAATAAGGTAACTTCTTTTTTACCACGAATAAATGATACGATAGCTGCAATCGCAATTACTAGAGTGGTTGTTCTAATACCACCAGCCGTAGATGAAGGTGAACCACCAATAAACATTAATAAAATGTAAGTCCATTGTGATCCTGGTGATAATGTATTCATGCTAACAGTAGTAAAACCAGCTGAACGAGTAGTCATGGAGTTGAAGAAGATAGCAAAGGCCTTGTTAAATTCTGGGTGTCTACCAAAGGTACTATTGAAATCATAATTCTCCGTGGCACCGGTTCATAAAACTGAATAATGTGCGATATCTTTAGCTTGCACATGTCAAATAACTTGATTGTCTTGTACACTTATATTATTGATGGTGTCACCTTTAAACCCGTATTCGAAACCAAAAGTAAATGCTAAACCAATTACACTTACAGCGATGAAACCTAAAAGACAAATTTTAGTAAATAAAGAAATACGATATTTTAAACCTTTACGTTTGTATTTCATTTTTTCTCAGAAGTCAAAAATTAATGGGTAACCAATACCTCCCATAATTAATTCAAATAAAATCATTAATTGAAAGATAACATTTCAATCATTTCTTAAAGCACTTAAAGAACTCTCACCATCTAAAATATCGAATCCGCCGTTATTAATGGCGGAACCAGACATAAATAATCCTTGCCAAAATGCCTTACCGTAATTGTGATGCGCAGAAATATATTTAGTCGGGTCATCATAGCTAGATAAACCATTATTAAATTCTATTTGGTGGTGCAAAGGCATAAAACATAATCAGAAAGAAAATATAAATGCAAAAAATACTTGCACCACCAAAATCAATACGATGGAACGTTTTAATGTGCTCATTGTCCCTGCAATTTTCTCATTTCCTCGTTCGGCTTGTAAGATAACTGTTTCTGCTAATTGATCACGGGCTTTACGTCTGAATAAAGTTCATAATAAATAAATCACCGATAGCAATCCGATGCCACCGAATTCAAATAATAAGAAAACAATAACTTGACCAAAAACCGTAAGGTTAATACTTAAAGCAACTGGTGTAAGACCAGTAGTTGATAATGCTGAACAAGAAATCAATAAGGCATCTCAAAAAGTATAAGTCTTGTGACTATCCTCAATGTGATTATTTGTAGCTCCACTATAAACATAAATATGATAACCATGTTGTAGAGCGATTGGTAGGTATAGCAAAATGGCGCCAATGATAATCGCCAATAAATAAGCACGAAACATTTTTTGAGGCATTGTTCGCCCAAAAAGAATACGCGAAATAATCTGACCACGTGATGGTCTAGGTTCGGTTTTATCTCTATTAATCAAGCCCTTGTTAGCCATAATAATTAGTCATAATTATACACATATATACCCTAAACGTAAAAGAGTAGGGCAGTCAAAATGCTTCCCATATTCACGTTTAGAAAGCGATATAATGCTATAATTCAAGGGCAGGTAAAAAGTATGACAAAGAATAGTTATTGCGTAATCGGCTTAGGTCGTTTCGGACAAGAAGTAGCCTTACAACTACATAAAATGGGTAAGGACGTAATGGTGATTGATGTTGACGATGAAGCAGTTAAAAAAGCCTCTAAAATTTATGAGATTGCGGTGGAATGTGATAGTACTGATATTAACTCTTTAGCAGAAACAAGTATTACTAGCGTTAGTACGGTAATTGTCGCTATTAGCAACATTGAAGTAAGTATCATGGTTTGTGCCAACTTACGTGAATTAGGATTAAAAGACATTA
>JAISKE010000023.1 GCA_031261045.1 Mycoplasmataceae bacterium
ATTGCTTGTTTAACTGAGCAAATAATCTTTTATCCAGTTCTATTGCGATTATGGGTTTATTAATCTTTATTAACGCTTCGGTGATTGCCCCCAATCCTGGCCCAATTTCCACGATTAAATCGAATGGTTGAAAATGGATAGATGAAACAATGTTTTGTGCAATATTATTATCAATCAAAAAATTTTGTCCCATTTTCTTTGACGGAACAAAATTGTTTTGTTTTAAATACATTCTAATTTCGTTAAGATTCATTAATCAATTCCTAATGATTTCAAACGATCTTCTAATTTACCGCCCTTGCGACGGTTTCTAATAATCACAACGTGCATAATGTAGGATTGTGCTAAAGAGAATAAAGAGTTTAAGAATCAATACACACCAACACCGACAGCGGAGAATACTACTACGGCAGCCATAACAACCGCAAAAATGGTTTGCATCATTCTGGTTTTCTTGAATTGTTTGTTTCCTTTTTCGCTAGTAGCAGTGGCATTCTTATTACGTTTACGAGCTCAGTGTTGTGGTAGTTTCATAGATAAGAATTGCGCCGGAATAACGATTGCTAAGAAGAATAAGAAGGTTCATCCCATGTGCACGAATTGTCCACTAAAGATTTGACTCATCGGAGTAGTACCAAAGTTTCAAATACCAAATAAGCTAGTTGCTTTTAATGGTCTTAAAATGGTAACCACACGATACACGATTAAGAAAATAGGTAAGGTAATAAACATTTGTTCAAAGGCCGCAAATGGTTTTACATTATGCTTTTTATAAACTTCCATGGTTTCTTGTTGCTTTTTTTGCCGCGAAGTCATATCTTTTAAATCTTTGTACTTAGCATTAATCTCTGCAATCTTACCTTGGACTTCGGTCATTTTTTCATTTTGTAAAGTAGAACGCAAACTAACTAAAATAGATAACGTACGAATGATTAATAATAAAACGAAGATGCTCATTAAGGCATTCATCCCCCCGAGTCAATTTCTAGTGGCATACATTAATTGAAGCACTAATTGCGCTCCGGGGTAGACGAAGATCCCGTAGAATGGTCCATAATCCATATTCCAAGCCAAGAACGTATGATATTGTTGCCCCGGCGCCGCAACTAGATCATATCTTCAGTCCCCAGTTTGTGCATATGGAAAACCAAATTCTAATCCTCCACCGATAGCTGAGTTGGTAGACACCGAACCATCTCACATGGTTTGAAAACATCCCCACAATCCCATCGACATTAGAAAAGCAAATAATAAAATTTTAAATCATTTTCATATTTGCTTAAATACCTTTTTAGTTCTGTTAGACTTACTCTCTGGTTTCGCTCAAAAAGGAGAAAAACCAGCATTGTTTGTGCCGCTAGACTGTGTGTTAAAGGAAAATGCTGGTTTGGTGCTCATTATTAATTTCTTATTTGATTATATAGTTCTAAAAATAGTTTTTTATTGGTTTCCACAGTGTTGTGGGTGTAGTTTGATTTCACCACAATAATTCAATCAATAAATTTAATATCTTTAATGGTTTGGATGAATGTTCTAATTTGTCTTTTAATCTTGTTTCTTAAGACGGCTCGTTTAAAATTTTTCTTATTCACTGCTAGCACATATCTTAATTGTTCTAACTTGTTATTACTTACTTTAAATTTAAAAGTGACGTTGTCGTAGGCTTGATGTTTGTTAATAATGCTGACAATTTCTTTATTGTGTTTAATAGTAACAACATTACTTTTCATCAGAGACAGTAAGTTTGTGGCGACCCTTTAATCGACGTCGTTTAATGGTAGCTTTGCCCTTTCGCGTTGAGCTACGACTTAAAAATCCATGTTTCTTAGCTCTACGAGCTTTATTTGGTTGATACGTTCTTTTCATATTTCCTCAATAAAAATGTGTATTTAATAATACTATATAAATTAGTATTTTATTATTAATTAGTAGTTATATTTTTTGACAATTATTATTGATTGCGGGGGTTTGGTAACAAAACCCACCAATTCACTTTTTAGTTAACACAATTGACTTTCACTCCAAAAATAATTAATAAATGATAATTATGCTATATCTGTTCAAAGCGGTCACGCCACGCCGTCTGCGTCAGTATGATACGGTTGTTCTTGTCCTGGTTTCTTTTTAAAAAATGCCCCCGCAGCGTGAAAAGATTCGATTGAACCGCTTGTATATTTATCAAAGAAATGTCCTCGATTATTACAAATAAAGGTCGTTGTCGTTCCCTCTTTAAAATTAATATTTTTTATGTTAAGGTCGCCTTCAGCAAACGGACTAATGGTTGCGCGGCTGGAAAAAAATAGAACATAAGGAATGTTATCGTTCCCGTGGTCTAAAGTACAATTACCATTAATGTTAATATCACCAATCGTGAGATGGGGTTGTTCATTACATCTAGAAGTAAAAAAACAGATACTATTTTCGTCTCCGTGGCCTGTTATATAAACATCACCTTCAATTGTGATGTCGCCCATCAATACAGTGGCAGAATCCGCAGAGTTATCTATAGAAAAAAACAATACGCTATCTGTGGCTTCAGCAACATATCTACCCTCACCAATAGACCCGACACCCTTTACTGATAGTGTTGTGCTAGACGAAAAGGCATTTTTCCCCACATCACAATCATTTAATCTATCTGCAAATATAACATTTAATATATCTTCACAATTACCGGAACCGGTAAATTTATCATAAAATACATCATCATCAATTTTAGTAATATTGGTTGGTATATAAATTGTGTCGTCTTGGGATAATAGTGAAGTTTGATCAAATCCGATTATTTCATTATCAGTAGTATTAATTATTTGATCACTTCCAACTTCTGGCGCATTATGAAAATTAATTCGAATGGAATCTGGTATTAAATCTGAACCAATAATGGTGGCGCGAATATAAAATTGTATATATTGTGATGCACCTGGGTCTCCGGATATTAAATCAAGTTTCCCAAGAGTTAAATCATTATATTCAAGGTTCGTAAGTGTTGCTAATGTATCCAAATTGCTTCAATCTCAATTATTCTTTGATCATTGCCACTCTAAATCAGCATTGCTTTTAACTTTTTTAACGGTTACGTGTAATTCTTTGTTATCTCAAGTATTAAAAGAAATCTCTTTATTAATTAAAGTACCGTGATTTGATTTGTTGCTCGAATCAGTTGTTGCATTTAAAGCTAAATCGTTGGATGGGGGCACGGGTTCTGGAGGCGTTGGTCTTGGTTTACTACCACAATTAGTAATGGCGAGAGGAAGAATGGTGGCGGCAACTCCTGTTACAACTGCAATACTAATAATATTTGCAATCTTTAGAAATGATTTTTTCATATATCTCCCGTTTTTAACATTATATTAAATATCCTTTCATACAAAGCGCATATTTTAGGACAATGTATAGTTAAAATACACCACAACCCTAACGAAATAAAAAAATCTTTATTAATTTTAATATTTATTTTATAAATATAGTCCCTATGAGTACTAGTCTTGAACTGAAGTTCATTGAAAATAAATGAGATGAAATTTTAAAAATCCTCAAAACCAAAATTTTAAATGAATCATTTTACAATGAATTCGTTGCTAGTTTAAAAATTAATGAATTCATTAACAACAATTTGTATTTAGAATGTAAAAATTTATTTGCTAAGCAAACACTCAGCACTGATTTTAAAAGTGTAATTAAAAAAGTAATTGATGAAGTGTTGGGTAGTAATGTGGAATTGTTTTTTGTTGTAAAAGGTGAAGAAATTCAACAAAACATTAATGCTCCATCTACCAAACCACGAAACAACAATATCAATAGTAAATATAGTTTTAATAATTTCATTGTAAGTCACTTTAATAAGCAAGCCTTCAATGCGGCTAAATCTCTTTTCACTAAGATGTTTTGAAATCCTATTTTTATAAGTGGTGGTGTAGGCTTAGGTAAAACACATTTATTGCACGCTATCGGAAATGAATATATTCAACACTTCCCTAATAAAAATGTGAAATATATATCTAGTGATGATTTTATTCGAGAGGTTTACAATGCCTTGAGCTCTGGTAATAATTTAATTGAAGAAGTGAAAGATAAATATCAAACTTGTGATTTATTAATGTTAGATGATATTCAATTTTTAGCTAAGAAAGATAAAATTAATGAAATATTCTTTAATATCTTTAACCATAATGTTGCTAATGGACAAATTATTGTAATGACTTCGGACAAACCACCACAAGAGTTAGATTTTTTTGAAGAACGTATGAAATCTCGTTTTGATTCAGGTTTAATGATTAAAATTGATCGACCTGATCTGGGTAGTGTAAAAAATATTTTAAAAGAAAAAATAAAAGAAATTGGGGAAAATTTTATATTCACTGACGACGCTTTAAATTATATTGTTCACCGTAACACAAGTGATATTCGTAGATTAGAAGGGTTTTTACATCGTATTTTATTTTTTGCAATTAATAACTTACCGCCTAGTGCAATTATTGATGTAACCACCATCCAACAAATACTGGATAAAGACCAAGAAGGTCAAATAAAAGACATGGGATATGATGTAGACCCTAATTACGTAATTTTACAAGTGTGCAAAGCTTATGGGGTTGATCCAGATTTAGTTAAATCTAAAATAAGGACTAAACAAACTTCACAAGCTAGACATATTTGTATGTATGTTTTAAGAAATAAATTTAATATGACCTTTTCTCAAATTGGTAG
>JAISKE010000085.1 GCA_031261045.1 Mycoplasmataceae bacterium
ATCGTGGTGGCACGCAAGACGGTCTAGACGGAACTACCATCGCTCCGTATTTCTTTGGCAATGTTGACGGTAAACCAGTTGCATCTGGTGATAAACCAGCCTTTTCATTTATGTCTAATTATGTGCTAGCAGTTGGTAAAGCTTCTGAAAATAGCGATACGCCAGATTCTAAATCTTATTTAAATATCTTGCCAAGTACTAGTCCAACCGATAAAAATAAAAAAGAGGAATACAATTGATTAACCATTAAAGCTGATGCAAGATATACTGCTAACAATATACTTGATGGTTTAAAACATTTTGCGTTTGAACTACCGCAAAAAGTTACTAACGTTCCACTTGATGATACTTCAGACAAAGATAACAAGATGTTTACCAAAGGTATATTGTTTGGTAATTCTAATAACTATGGTGATGGGCCAAGAGATGATCAACCGATTTACGGCATTTATAACGAAATCCAAAAAGTTAAGGCTAATTTATCAAATAATATTTTTACAACTAAACCATTAATTGGTATTTTAATCGCTGTTATTGCCATCATGTTATTAATTGGAATTGTCGTTTCCGTGTTATATCGAATTCCTGGCGCCTTTGGTTTTTTCTCGCTATTTAGTGCTTTTAGTATTGCATTAATGGTGATGATCCTCACCGGGTTTGTAATTACTTTACCAATATTTATCGGATTACTAATCGGCTTAATTGCTGGAACGTTTGCGATTTTTGCAGTTTGTGAACGGATTAAGAAGCAAGCAAGAACCGGAGTGGCATTTGATGTTGCCGTTAAAAAAGGACTTAAACGAAGTATTTTACCAATTATTGATATTCATATTATTCTAATTGTCATTGGCATGTGTTTGTCTTTCATCGGGTTTACGGAATTAACTGCCGTAGGTAACGCAATGTTGATCTTAGGTTTAATATCTGCGGTATTTATGGGGCCGGTATTCTTTGGCGTTACTATTTTATTCTTTTTGAATGGCTTTAATCGTCTGAAGACTAATTTAATGCTTTCGAAAAAGTTTAAAATGATTAACTCTAATAACGTAATTAACGGTAAACAATATGAAACAACCCTTAATGGCGGTTTTGAAATTCGCCGTTTCCACATCTTTGGTTGGAAACAAATTGTAGCCTTAAGCGTCGTCTTAGCGATTATTATTGCCGGCATTATTTTATTGTTCACTGTAGGTGTACATTCTTCTTACATGTTCTATGGTGGTACAAGAATTGTTGTTACTGGCACGACTACTAAACCGACATGATTGCCTGGTAACTATGCTAATATTGTTTATGACCATACTGCTAATTCCATCTATGTTTATTATTCAAGATCAATTACTTGAGGCAGTTTTGCTTGCCCTTTGACATATGGCGAAGGTGTATTTGTACAAACCATATCTTCAGGGGCATCGGCTACTTATATTAAAACTACGGCGATTGCTTTAAGCGTCGCTAGTGCCATCTTAGCAGCTTATGCGTTCGTAAGATTAAATTGGATAAGTATGATTCCAGTCTTTGTTGCTTCTTTTGCTGGCCCTGCTTTGATGTTAGCGATTATGGGTTTATGCCAAGTGTACTTTGATTTATTCATTGTTTTAGCAATGGTAATAGTATACACTTTCGGTATGTTTGTAACCTTTACTTTCGTTAGTTCTATTTATAATCAATGAACTAAACGTCAAATATTTAATCGTCAAGACTTGAAGACTATCTTTAATTTAGAAATTAAGAATGATTTGCCGATCTATGCTTGATTGTTTGGGATCACCATTGCAATTGTGTTAATTTTTGCTCTAATCAGTTCAACTTCTCTATTATGAATGGGTTTTGCAGTTATTATTGGAATTCTAGCGACAGCTGTTTCTAGTTTTGTGATGATGCCATTTTTACAATATTGATTTATGGTATTTAGATATAAATATTTAGGTTCAGCTTCGTTAGGTGAAAATGTTACTGTACGTAAAAATTATGATGACGTTGACGAACAATTAATCATCACCATTAATAAGTTCCCTAAGCAAAAACCAACCCTATAATATTCATGTATGAATAAGGACATTGAAATTATTAAAAGAAATATTCCAAATATTCCAGACTTTCCGGTACCGGGAGTACAGTTTAAAGATGTCACCCCATTAATAAGAGATCCTAAAGCATTACGCGCCACCCTTGATGAGTTAAACAAACTAGCTAGTAAATATAAGTATGACTATATTGTAGCCCCAGAATCTCGTGGTTTTTGATTTGGCGTGCCTTTAGCATTAGAGAACAAGAAATTCTTTATTCCGGTGCGTAAAAAAGGTAAGCTACCAAGACCAACGATTGCCACAGAAGACAAAACAGAATATTCTAACATTACTTTAGAAATTCATAAAGAAGATATCCCTGCCGGAGCAAAAGCTTTAATCGTTGACGATTTATTGGCGACTGGCGGCACGGTTAGAGCAATTATTAAGATGCTTAATGACATTAAGGTTAAAACGGTAGCCGCTATTTTCATTATTGATTTACCAGAATTAGATGGTAAAACCGAGATTGAAAAAATGGGTGTTCAAGTCGAAGCCATCTTACAATTACCAGGAAAATAAAAATAAAGTAGTAAAAATGGGTTTGGCTGGTGCTGATATACTTTGCTTTACTCCATAAAGTTCGAGCAAGTGATTGAATTCCCAATTCTTAAATTCACGACCACCGTCACTGTGAAAAATTTTCGGGCGTTCTTGTTGTAAAAGTTTTGGCATTAAATTCAACACGCCATCTGAACAATCCTTGAATTTTCAAAAATCAAAATCAATAATCATTCGTCCATATAAGTCCTCGACAAAAAATAAATAATATTGTTCGTCCTTGGTATCTGCTTGATAAACTAAAGTAAAATCACAAATTCATTTTTCATTTTTACTTTTAACCGAAAAATTTGGTTTCCCGTTTTTAAATAATGAATTTTTAACATGTGGCAGCATATCTTTCCCAAGAGATCGGGATTTTGAAGCGTTTGCCGAATGTCGCAGGCGTGTATCAAGTTTTAAATCATTTAAATATCGATTTACTTTGTATCGCGAAATGTCTTTTTTATATTTCTTTATAAATTTATATCGTATTTGGCGTGCGCCAATAAAATTTTTATTTCTTTTCCGCAAATTTTTTATTTTTCTTGCAACATCATCGTCTCACGCATTAAATTCTTGTCTGCCGTTTGCTAATCAATTATAAAATCCGCGCTTACTTACTTCGGCAATCAAACACAAATTATCAATCGTTATTTTTCTTGTTCTTCTTAATTCATTTATGATTGCATATCGCATTTTGATTGATGTTCAGTTTTTATAACTGCCGTAAAGCATATCTTCCATTTTTAAATTACGGATCAATTCAATACGATTACAAAAAACGATTGTTCGTGATCGGTTCTTTTGAATCGTTTTGTCCTTCAACATTTTAAAAACTTTTTTGTCTGGTTCTCATCCGAGGCATCCGTTTCTATATTGTTGCGCTCAAATTATGATTTTATATTTCGGCACAAAGAATTTAGACATTGTCGCAGAATAACCGTAGCGTCTTGCATAAAAAATAATTTCTTTCTTCTTTTTCGTGGTGTGAGCACGAAGAGAACTGCCCCTTAATTTATTATTAGAATGATCTTTTTCAATTTTTCTAATCCAAATTTTTATTTGTGTTTTAGTCTTGCCGAATTTCTTTGCCGTATCTCCAAGTGTCGCGTGTTTGTAATAATCATAAACACGGTTAATTTGTTCAAGATATGCAACCCTTGTGTCGATTCTATTTAAAACGCGGTTTGGCATCGTTTGTATTTATAAGGATATTCTCACACTCGATCCTTATCTTTCTTCTAAATCACAACAAAATTCGCAACTGTTCGTCACTCATCTTGTCATATTGCTTTCTAATGATCTTGCTCTTATTAAGTGGCAAATGCTTAATAGAATTGAAGGCTTTTCATTTGTGAGCCTTCCAACGCCTTTGGGTTTCTCATTGTTTCATTATGGTTCCTATTCTCAATAGAGAATCTATTGTGCGAATTTCTCGGACATCGCATAACTAATTTCTTGATTAACGAGATTGCAATGTTATTCGCTAATATCTTACTCTTAATTATTATCTGTGTCACCATCGTTTGCATTAACCCGTGATTTATCATTATTGGTGTCGTATCTTTATTATTTTCTATTGGAGCATGTTTTGTGCAATACCGTCAACAATCTAACCTATTTAAAATTGGACTATTTAATCAAAATAAGAATAACGGAATTGCTAAAGATTATGTGGAATATCTGCAACACGATAGTAATTTTATAGCGCAAAATAAACTAACTAAAGACTTGCAGAATAATTATGCAGAGTTCCAAAGAATATATGTAAATCAAAACAAATTTACTGCTTGTTTTGATTTTGTGGAATCAGTTTTTAATAGTATTATTTACGTAGTAATCATTTTAATGAGCTGTTATTTAATGATTAATGGTAAGCACTTAAATGTTGGGACAATGACTTTATTAGTTAGTTTATCAGCGATGATGTCCAGTTCGATTAATTCTATATGTGGATTTGCCATTAAAAAAATCGAATATACAAGAATGTCAGAAATTTATAGAAACTTTATTGAAATTGACAATATCGTTTGTCTAGGCAAAATGAAAATTGAGCGCATCAAAAGTATTTCATATAAGAATAAAAACAAAACAATTATTTTAAAGAATGGAAATTATTCACATGACGATAATTTAATTAATGCTTTATCTTTCAATGTGGATGCCGACGCACAAGTATTAATTAATGAAATTAATTTGCAACAGTTAGATTATCAAGCATGATTGTCAAAACTATTTG
>JAISKE010000098.1 GCA_031261045.1 Mycoplasmataceae bacterium
TACTTCTGCATCCTTATTAACAACCATATCTTTTTCTTTAGTGTTATCTCAAAATCCTTCTTTATCTTGACCAAATAAAAAGGAATTCAAACTTTGATCACCGCGAGCATTAGAAGTTCCAATAATTACTACATAGTTCCCTTTGTTGTAATGTTTATCTCCATATAAAAGGCTCTTTAAACTTGGCTTAGCTTTTTTAAGATTAACTAAATTAACAGGACCAGTGGCATCACCAGTAATTTGTTTTACACTAGTTTCTAGTGGGCTACAGTAGGATAAAGCTAAAAAAGCTGGCGAAGCAGCAATTGGTAATGCACATAGTCATCAAAGGTACTTTTTCTTCATAGGTATATAATATTACAATAATTATATGAATTTTCAACAAGAAAAAATTGGGCACGGGTTAAAGTATTATGTTAAAACATACGGTTGTCAATCTAATGTTAGAGACACTGAAGAAATCTCGGGGATTCTTGAAGTTTTAGGTTTCAAACCAGCTGGCGATCTACTAACAGCAGATTTAGTTATTTTAAATACTTGCGCAGTAAGAGAGAACGCTGAAAAGAAAGTGTTCGGAGAGATTGGTTACCTTAAACATATTAAACTGAAAAACCCTAAATTCTTATTCGGGGTTTGTGGTTGTATGATCCAAGAACCAGAAGTTGTTAATAAAATCATTAATGATATTGAGCATGTAGATTTTGCCTTCGGCACCCACAACATTCATATGCTCCCTGAAATTTTAAAACAAGTTATTACTTCTAATCAACAAGTGATTCATGTTTTTAAGGATAATGCCGGAATTGTAGAAGATATTCCTACTACTAGAACTAGTAGCGTTAAAGCTTTTATTAATATCATGTATGGTTGCAATAACTTTTGTTCTTATTGTATTGTCCCATTTACTAGAGGCCGCACCCGCAGCAGAAATAAATTAGCTATCCTAGGAGAAATCAAAGATTTAATGAAGCATGGATATAAAGAAATAACTTTGTTAGGACAGAATGTTAATGATTTTGGTATTGATCAACCAAACTTGGAATATCGGTTTTGAAACTTATTAGAAGATGTTGCAAAAACAGGAATTGAGCGAGTTCGCTTTGCGACTAGCAACCCATGAAACTTTGATTACAAAATTATTGATGTAATGAGAAAATATAAAAACATTATGCCATATATTCATTTACCAGTACAATCCGGTGATGAAACTATTTTAAGAAAAATGAAACGTCAAATGAAGATTGCTGATTATATAGAATTAATTAAGTACATCCGCATGAATATCAAAGACTGTGCAATATCAACTGATTTGATAGTGGGATTTCCAAATGAAACTGACAAACAGTTTGCCAATACCATCAAGCTATATAACAAAGTTAAATTTGATAATGCTTACACTTTTATTTATTCTAAACGCAAAGGGACGGTAGCTGCTACTTTAATAGATAAAACACCAATGATTAAAAAAGAAAAACGTTTAGCGCAATTAAATGAGTTAGTCCGCAAATACGCTAAATCACGTTGTGAGCATTGAACTAATAAGACTGTTGAAGTGTTAGTAGAAGGTGCTAGTAAAACCAAGAAGCACATCCTTACCGGATATTCTCGACAATGAAAAATAGTCAACTTTGTTGGCACCGCTAAAGTCGGTGATATTGTGAAAGTTAAAATCACTAGTGCTTCGCGTTTTTCTTTAAATGGTGAACAAGTTAAGTAAACTTAGATCAAATTGTTTAAGGCACGTTGTACATAAGATTGCTTTGGATAATTGATTGGTGTATAAATCTTCTTAGTTGTACCATTCACATTGTATTTAATGCAAGTGTGCCCAAAGCGTTTACGTAATCATCATATGGTATATAGAGTTAGTAACAACGTCGCAATAAATGCACTAATCACGTATGTGCACACTAAAGGTCAAATGCTGTGCGTACCCATTGTAATACCATAACAAATTCCTAATACTGGAAAGAAAGTAATTACGTCTTGAAAGATGGACGAAATGTTGGATCGGACCGTGTCACCAATCGACATGTAGATCGAAATAGCAGCAGCCTGAAGCGAAAATATCGGCAGCATGAGGATTTGGATGGAGAACACTAATTCCGCGTCTTTAAGTAGCCTTGGGAACGTTGGACTATTATGAATATCAAACAACTTTAAGATGTATTGGTTTAAACCAATGGCAATCACTACGGCGCAGAAAGCTGAATAAACAAAACTAATAATTAATGTGAGTGCGTATGTCTTCTTAATGCGTTTCCAATTACCTTGTGAATAGTTATAAGCCACAATTAAACGTTCACCTTCAATAATGCCATAAATGGTCACGAATATTAGATTGAGGGTCGGTAGAGTTGCTCCTTCAATTGTTTGAAAATACATTCCATCACCTTGAGCTCGCGGAAAGATACTAGTATCCGCCGCCGTGTTCGCTAATATTGGAATATATACTCCAGTTGCTAACGCATATGATGCATCAATTAAGAAGGCCGCTAAACCAACCATCACGACTGGCATAATCAATCGATTGTTGAATTTAACTCCGTTTCTGAATAATAAAGTATTGAAAGCCAACCACGTGTCCTTGCGTTTATTTAATATCCATAAATATATTAATAACACGCCAAGATTAATAAAGAAACTAACCACATTTCCAAGTGCCCCACCCACAATGCCAATTTTAGCAACATAGATAAATAAAACCACGAGCGCGATACTCAAGATATTACACACGATACCAGTGATAGCCACTAATTTAAAACGTCCTTCAGATTTTATTAGTGATGAAAAAAATACAGTGAACATAGTTAAAATCAATCCGCCTGAAAAAACTAATGTGTAGTCACTAGCGAGTTTTATTTGTTCACTATGCGCTTCAGCATAATATGCGCTTAGTTCTGGGTCAGATGATTTAGTTTGGGTCGCACTCATAGCGGATAACATTGGTCGATTCAAAGCACATAGAATACCAATCAGAGCAATCGAATAAACAGCAATCATTCAGAATGAGGTCTTATAAACCTCTCGCGCTTTGGCTCTGCTATCTTTACCTAATGATTGGGTAAATAGTACACCAGCACCAGCAGCTAAAAAGAATGGTGAAGTCCCAATGATAGTCAGTAAAGGCGTAGAGATCGACATCGAGCCTTTGACTACATCACCCACATCAAAGAACGGCATCCCTTGTGACGAACACAAAGATTGAATGTGTTCTTTGGTTTGACCGAACATTCTATAGAAGTCTGCAGCTCCGTCTCGGCCATGAGCAATCGGTAATAGACGCACAATAATAATTTGACTTGTAAATATATAAATGCCTGTCATTAGAGTCATTAACAATCCTGGAATAATCACGATCAACAAAACCTTTAGCAACGGAGTGTTAGCATAAAGGTTGTGCGCCCTCTGATTTTCTATAAATTGTTTCTTGTCCATTAATGTTTTTTCTTTTTACTATCGTAAATTTTCTGTTGAATTAATCTTTGATTAATTTTATTTTCAATATATTCGTGACGTTTTTTTTGTTTAATCTTGTAGATTTGCGCCTTGATTTTCTTTTTGTAACCAGGCTTTACATGTTTGGATTGGCTACCAATAATGCGCTTGATCTCGCTGTTCGTGGCATCATCTAAATATAATTTAGGTTTAAATTTTAAGGTTAGTGGTTTATTAACTAATTCATTCTCTTTATTTAAAAATAAATAATTTCAGTTTACTTGTTTCTTGGATAGCCGCATAATTTTGCCATCAGCGCCATTTTGATAAATGGTGTATGCTTTACCAGAGGTACCAGCTCTGCCAGTTCTTCCGACTCGGTGAATGTATCAAATGTCGTCATCTGGTAAATCATAAGAAATGACTACGTCTGCGCCTTCAATGTCTAATCCACGGCTGGCTAAATCAGTCGCTACTAAGTATTGATAACGGTTATCTTGAACATCTTTATAAACATTCTTACGCTG
>JAISKE010000021.1 GCA_031261045.1 Mycoplasmataceae bacterium
GGGCTGGCGATATTAATGTAGTAATAGAAGTGCTTATTTTTCTTCGCCACAATAATATTGAATCATTGTTTTTTAAAGAAATATCAAATAGTCGGATGGGTGATTTTACTATGATAGAACTTATTATTAGTTGGGCTAGCGGTAATAACGTGTGCTCCTTGAGAAGACACACAAACATAATCATCCGTCTCTTCATAAACAGTCGGAAATTCTCAGGTTCGGTATAACCAACCATTATATTTGTATGCGTGTACTGTTACTTTCTTATTCTTTTCCATAATATAAAATATCGTTACAATCAATTTTGAATTTAAATGTTTCTGAATAAATTAATTGGTAATTTACATCAATTATTATAGTAGAAAGATATCGGTTATTAAGAATTCAATTTCTTAATCATTAGGCTCATATTAGATGCTAATTGTTCAAAAGTTTTCAAACCTTCAGTATCTTTTTGAATATCGCCCGCTTTCGCTGCAATGCTCAAATTTCAATAATTAGAGGTGGCGATAGGCATTTGATTGATTCCAAAGAAATAATTGATTCCTGCATAGGTAAATGACGCACCAGCTCGTCTACAAATGACAACTGGGGTTCCAACTTTACCTTTTAATAGTCCGCCATTAGCTAAAGCCACATATCCACAACGGTCAATGAAAGCTTTTACCTCAGTCGTCATATTAGAGAAGTAAGTCGGGGACCCAACCACAATACCTTTGGTATTGGGATCAAATACTTGTTCCATAATCTTCGTTAAATCATCTTGTACGATACACTTTTTGTTCTTATTTTTTCAACAAGCACCACAAGATTTACAACCACACACATTCATACCACCCAATTGAATATGAATGGGATTTAATCCTTCTTTTTTAAAAACTGTCCCCATAAGTTGAAGGGCTTGCTTGGTATTACCATCTTTGCGAGGGCTACCGTTAATTAATAAGATATTCATATAGAAATTATATAAGGTTTATAGATAAAAAATATTCGAGTGTTTTCCTATAATACCAATGAGTAAGGAATAATTAATTTCTTAACTAGAAGCATTCACATAGGAGCAACATCAATATGATTAAAAATATAAGAAGTAAAACAATTTTTATTTTCTCGTTAATTGGGGGTGCGGCTATAGCATTTCCTGTTGCATTATCTATGACTTCTTGTGCAAAAAATAATGAAGACAAAGACATCGATGATCTTCGTTTAACATATGATGAAATCATAAATTATCAATTTAATGGTTCTGGCAAAGGAAAACATAATTTTGCCTCTAAACCTGATGAAGCAACAAAATTTGCTTTACAACATTACAACACTAACGATTTCTTAAATTCAATTGTGGCCTATTCGCAAAAAGGTATAGCAAATAACCAATTTGTTGTTGATCAAAGTATTACTGTTGATCATTTACATATTCTATACATAAAACATATTAACAATCGATTCGAGTTTAGTTTATTCCTTACCATCCATACTAATGTAGAAATTGATATTGATGGATTTGAAATCGTACCAGCACATACTTGATGTCAAATAAATGTTTACAATGGTGGTAGCGAAGGGGAAAGAGTATACCCTAATGATGCTTTTTATCGCACTAACGATAATCTAATCAATGAAATTTATAAAGGCAATAATGTAAATTTACACGCCGACACACCTAGTTCAATTCAATTGGAGTTTCAAATTAATGGAGACGGTGGCTATGACGTCATCATTCCAATCAAACAACGAAATAATTGAACGCTCCCTTTAGTAGATAAACAATGAAATAACATATCTCTTCCAACAAAAGATTAATTTAAATAAAAAATCTCCAAGTATTTCCCTTGAAGATCTTATTAATGGGGCGTCTAATGGGACTTGAACCCATGAGTGCCTGAGTCACAGTCAGGTGCGTTAGCCAGCTTCGCCATAGACGCCATTTGGTTAAGTATTATAAGCAATAAAGTTATGATTTCATTTTATATAAGCCAGTGGTTGTAATCCGAATTTCTGGAATGACGGTCAATGACAAAAAACTCATAGTTAAGAATGGATTATTGAAATTATGGCTACGAGCCACTTGATTAAGAGCGTTGTTCAATTTATTCTCTTGTTTGATAATGTTATCAATATTATCATCAGAGAATAAACCACCAATGGGTAATGGCAAAGTAGCTATTACTTTATTGTTCTTTACTACCACATAGCCACCATGAATCTTTTGCAGCGTCTTTATAGCCAGTATAAGATTACTATCATCACTCCCGATTGCGGTGATGTTATGCGAATCATGACCGATAGTAGTAGCTAAAGCACCATTAGTAATGTTAAAGTCAACTACTCAACCTGCCCCAATCTTTTTACCGTGTTTATGACGCTCAATATTTACAACTTTGTTTACAATGAACTTATTGTTTTTATTTATTTTAATCGCCTTCGTCAATATGGAATTAGGAAGCGGTTTAATACATTCGGTTTGTTGAGTAAGCTTTATAGTTTTGAGTTTATGGGTTAATACTTCATAATCAACTTTTACATTTGAATAGAATCTTCTATTATTTTCTCTCTGTTGTTTAGAATATGGTTTAAACTTAGAAATCTTCTTACCTTTAAAATAAACATCAATAATATTAAATTTTTGTAAATTATCTAAGATCAAAATATTGGCTTGATAACCGGCGGCAATGCCCCCTTGATCACGTAAACCGTAGCAGGCAGCTGGATTGATAGTCCCCATACAAATAGCTTCAATTGGTGATAAACCTAGTTTTATTGCTCTTCTTATAGAATAATCAATTAAACCAGTTTTTTGAACATCCGCTACAGTTTTATCATCAGTACATCAACAGCATCTATTAAGTGACATTCCACTGCGGAATAATTTAACTAACTCTTGATCTGCAACAAATGCGTATGAGGCATGTCTTAAGAAAATGTAAATTCCATTTTGTAAATGTTCTTTAATTTCCCAATAATGCGTCGCCTCATGATTAGTAGTAATTCCTGTAGAGATATATGCTTGCAATTGATGCTTAGTTAATAACGGCGAATGCCCATCAATCACTTTGTGATGTTTTTTAAAAAGTTCAATTTTAGCTAAAACATCTTTATTCCCATCAAGTACTCCATTTATATTCATCATTTCACCTAACGCTACAACTTCTGGTAAATTAATGTATCGCGCTAAATCATCAACTTTAAACACTACGTTAGCTTCTTCGTAATCAGACGCCGGAACGCAAGAAGGTAAAGCAAAATAAATATTACCAACGGCCAATCTAGCATCGCTCATGTAATATTTTAATCCTTCATGTCCATAAACATTAGTAATTTCGTGTGGGTCTGCAATTACAGTGCATACTCCATGATTCGTGGCTACCGACATAAAATTTCTAGGTGTAGTTAAAGAAGAACATAGATGTATATGCGGGTCAATTAATCCCGGAACAAGATATTTGCCTTTACAATCAATTTCTTTTAATCCAGAATATTTGTTATTAGTTCCTACAATCACTTCGCCATTAACAGCTACATCAGTGGTAATTATTTCTTTAGTAAATACGTTAACAACTTTGGCATTCTTAAATACTAATTCAGCTTTTTGTTTCCCTAATGTAGTAGAAAGATTTTTCGTCATGCTTATTCGATTATTTCCTTCATGATTTGTTTTACAAAAGTTTTAGGATTATCGTTCTCAAATAATACTTCGTGAAGTTTAGTAAAGATTGGTGCATTCATTTTAGCTTTCTTAATTACTTTATAAATAACTTCAGCTGCATAATAACCTTCAATCGTAGTTTTGTTGTTTAATAAGGCTTGTTTTACGCCCACTTTGGCAATTTGTTTCCCAAAAGAAAAGTTACGAGATTTTTCATCAGTACAAGTTAAATAGATGTCGCCAATACCACAAAACTGAGTAATGGTTTCTGGTTCTCCGCCATAATATTTAACTACGTTACTAATTTCTTTAGTCGCTTGTGCTAACATCGCCGCACGAGTATTAATGGAAGCGTGTAATTCGTAAGCCAACCCCATCGCGATCGCCGCAACATTTTTTAAAGCTCCAATAATTTCTGCACCTACTTCATCTTTAATATTGACACACTTAAAATGGTTATTATTAAAAAGTAAACTTACCATTCGTGAACACGCCGCTTCTGTAGATATAGTATTCACCATCGTTGGTTCATTTTTAAATACTTCGACTGCAAATGATGGTCCAATTAATGTAACTAAACCTTTTAATTGATTGCCCATCATTTGTTTAATTGTTTTTGATCAGATATCGTTTGTGTTAGGATCTAATCCTTTTGCCACATTGATAAAAATATATTTACCTTTGGTGTGCGACAGCACATTTTGTAAAGTCGAAACAATGAATACTGAAGGTACAGCAATAATCACAAAACTAATCTTGTTATCAAAAACTTCTTGAATATTTAGCGTAGCTAGTGTTGGCTTGGTAATCAATGTTTGGTTGCCGAAATATTTGGTGTTCTTTTGGTTATTAAGATCATTGATTTCTTTACTATCAACGCCTCACATATAAACATCATGACCGTTCTCTAATAATACATTAGCTAATGCCGTTCCTCAAGCACCCGTTCCTAAAATTGCAATTTTAGCCATATTAACGATCCTCCACGACACCACGAATTCGGGCGTTCTTATCCTTAAAGTATACCGTAATCGGCACAATAGTGATCCCAAAAGCTTCGCGGATACGATTCTCAATGTAACGCATGTAACTTAAGTGGATATATTTAGGATCATTACCAAAAACTACAAAGGTTGGAATCTTACTTTGAACTTGGGTGGCATAAGATAAATTGGGACGCCCACCTTTAAACTTGGGTGGTGGATTAACAATCTGTGCTTTAGAAATTACGTCATTTAATACTGATGTCGCAACTTTAAGAGTTAATTGCTTTTGGATTAATTCAATCGTTTCAAAGATAGTCTGAACTCTTTTATTGTCTTGCGCACTAATAAAAATAATTGGCGCTCATGATAAATATTTGAATCGTTGACGAATTAATTTCGTCATATTAACCATCGTTTTTTCATCCTTTTTAACTAGATCTCATTTATTCACACAGATGATTGTAGGAATGTTTGCTTCAAACGCTAAACCACCAATTACTTCGTCTTGTTCATTAAATTCTTCGCTACCGTCTAACATTAAAATAATTAATTGGCTACGTTCAATTGTTTGTTCCGTACGAATCACGGCAAACTTCTCGATTTGATCAGTAATCTTCCCTTTACGACGAATCCCAGCGGTATCAATGATGGTGTATTTCTTATTGTGATATTTAAAATCTACATCAACACTATCACGAGTGGTGTGTGGAATCGGTGAAGCTAATACGCGGTCTTCTTGCAAAATTGTATTTACTAAAGTAGATTTGCCAACATTGGTTCGTCCAACGATACAAAAAGATAATCCGTTTTCTTCCTCTTTAGTGATTTTGTAATCAATCTTTTTAATTACTTCATCTAACAAATCACCAATTCCGATACTATGTTCAGCAGAGATAAACATTGGCTTACCAAAGCCTAAAGCATAATAGGTGTTGTCGTTATCATGATTAGCATTTTCCGTTTTATTAACCACTAGCACAATTTGTTTGCCTTTAAATTTCTTTAAACTTTTAGCTACGTAGTAGTCTTCAGCATTAATACCTTCTTTAGCAGAAACCATAAAAATAATGGTGTTGGCTTCATTCACTGCAAACAATACTTGCTTCTCAATATTTTTTTGAAAAGATACTGCTTTGTTAGTTAATCCGCCAGTATCAATCATGGTAAAGTCACGATTCAATCATTTAGCATTAGCATAAATACGGTCACGAGTAACCCCGGGTTGGTCATTAACAATTGATCGTTTAGAATTTATGATGCGATTAAATAGCGTTGACTTACCGACATTTGGTTTACCAACTAGCGCTACCTTAAGCATTGTCCCTCTTCTTATAGAAGGCGTCTAATACTTGTTGAACGTTCTGTTCAAAACTTAAATCATCAGTATCAATTAAAATAGCATCTGACGCTTGAGTTAAAGGCGTAATGGCACGGTGAGTATCTTGATAATCTCGTTTTTTTAAATCTTCAATTACTACTTCTAATGGCTGTGCTTTCTTGCTTTGAATTCATCGTCGTTCAGCTCTAGTTTCAACAGAAGCAGTTAAAAACACTTTAAGGGTGGCATGAGGTAAAACGACAGTCGTAATGTCTCTGCCCTCCATCACACAACTTTGCCCCGCCGCTATTGCTTGTTGATCTTTAACACATTTAGTTCTAACAATACCAATTGTACCAATGGTGCTGGCCAACATCGCGGTCTTATCGGTGTAACATTGTTTTGTAACATCCTGTCCATTTAAATAAAGTCGGTCCGGTGTCAAGGTTACTTTGTTAGAATCTAATACTTTTTGTACAGCATTTAAATCTTTAAGATCAGTATTTTGTAAAGCGATTGCGTAGCAACGGTACATGCCACCAGTATTAATAAATAAGAAGTTTAAACGTTTTGCCACTTCGACTGCGATGGTGCTTTTGCCAGCCCCACCAGGACCATCGATCGCAATTTGGTATACTTTCTTTCCCATAATATTCCTATCTTATCCTAACGATTTCTATAATTAATAAAATGACTACACTAATCAATAGAATGGCGCTCAATAATGAAGGTACGATATATAACACTTTGTTAAAATTCTTATTAACACCAGTATA
>JAISKE010000028.1 GCA_031261045.1 Mycoplasmataceae bacterium
TTTCTTACCGTGATGAATATGAATTCAAGCGTCGGATTGCAAAGTGATTAAAGCAACAAACACCGGATTTATTACAGCAGTTAAAAGAATCAGACAGTGTAATTAAAGATTATTTTGAATACAATGCTTTTGAAATCGTGCGTGGGCTGATAAAATAAAATAAATAATTAGTAGCCGTCTCAAAAATCTTTTATCGTAATACCAAGAATGTTACAAATTTTTTCTAAATTAGTAACTGAAATGTTTCTTGGTTTACTTTCTAAATGAGCGAAGTAACTTCTGTCCATGTCGCATTCAAAAGATAATTGCTCTTGTGAAAAACATTTTTCTTTTCGCAACGTTTTAATTCGTTTGGCAACGAATTGATTTATATCTTTTGTCATGCTTTCATTGTCCAATATTGTGGTTTATTTATCAATGGTAAGAAAACCACATTTATTATTAAGGTCCGATATATTTGGTATACTAATTGTGGTTAATTTACCATGAAGACACTCGACCAACAACTTAAACGAAAAGAATGCCAAACAATCCGTTTAGCCTGCGGTAATTCTGAATCAAAATCATTAGTAATTAGCGATGATGGCGAATGTTATTGTGGTAACTATTGTAGTGATGGAATTAAATCTACAAAACCATTAGCAATTTTTGACGATAGTACATATAGTTATGAGTATCGCTTTCAATTACCAAAAAAATGTAATGATGGAGTTGAATTAGCAAAATTATTAGAAAATATAGACAGACATATAGACAATGAGCATCAATCTTCATCTGATGACGAATGAAAATGAATTGAGCCCGATTATTTTGAGAAGATTTATAACTTAACTAAAAAATATCCATCGCGGTAATGAACCAGGAGGTAAAATGAAAAAAAGTAAAAAAAGAATGTTTACATTATTAAGCACAGTCGCTATTGCAGCAATGTCTTGTTGCGTTATTGCTACATCATGTCACCCCAATCCAAAACCAAATCCAGACAATAGCGATATAGCGCAATGTAACTATACAGTGAAAGCACAAACTGAAAACGCCAATAGTGTTGGTGCACCTAAATTTTATATTGGGCCAGGCATTAAAGGTTACGTTTCAGGCGAATGATATATAGATAATTTCTCGGAGCAATTTACTTGTTCAATCGTAGGTAATTCCTCATTTGTGGGCGCTAATATTTATATTCCTAAAAATATTGATGTTAATGGAATTATATACACTGTTACGTCGTTTGCCGGAGGCGGAAGTTTGCAAGCAAAAGTTGTATTGCCAGATAGCGTTACAATAATTGGCAATAATGCATTTAAGAATTGCAAAAATATGACTTTGTTGATTTTTAAAGACATTTGAACAATCATTGGTTCCTATGCTTTTTCAGGCTGTACAGGATTGACTTCGTTAATTATTCCAAGTAGTGTAAATTCAATTGGTGCATACGCTTTTATGGCCTGTAAAGGATTGACTTCGTTAATTATTCCAAGTAGTGTAAATTCAATTGGTACCTACGCTTTTTCAGGCTGTACAGGATTGACTTTTATTACTATTCCTGATGGTGTGAGTTCAATCGACGCATATGCCTTTCGAGATTGCACTGGCTTGACTTCGATTATAATTCCAAGTAGTATTACTGGATATATGGGGTGGGTCTTCTTCGGCTGTTCAAATTTGTCTTCGATTACGATTCCAAATAGTTTGAATGTACTTGGTGCTCAATGTTTTGCATATTGTTCTAAACTAACTTCAATAACTCTATTGTCATATTCATTTATAAATTATGATTATGAAATGTTGTATTCCACACCATTTACAACAAATGATCGAAATGGTGCACACATTTATGTACAAGCAAATTTATTATCTCAATATAAAAATAATGCTGAATGAAAACTGAATATTGGTAATGCTTATATTAACAATGTATTTGAATCAATTTAATTATGCAAAATACTTCAATGGGCAATATATTAGATGAAGTATGAGATAGTTATAAAAATAAGCATTTTTATATTTGTTTATATTGTTTACTGTCTTTAATTGATGTATGTTCCAAACATGAATTTAAAAACAATAAGAAATATGATGGTCATGATGATATAAAATATCAAGAATGAGTTGACAAATATTTTAAATATGATTCATGAAGTGGTAAACAATTGTATAAATATAGAAATTCGATTTTGCACGAAAGTTCAAATACTTTCATAGTTGAAGGAGAGAAAATAAAAGGTGTATTTTGCTTTGAGGTCAAAAACACAATTAAATATAGGTACCAGTATAATGAAAAGTAATATATTATCGATACAATTCAACAATGATGACACATGCACACAGGTAAACGAATGTTTTCTGCAGAACTGTTCTAATTTTAATACAAATCTTGTACTTCCATCATCGGTTCAAATAATTGCCGGCTATTTTATGGACAGTTGTATAAATTTTAACAGTTCAATCACATTACCAACTGATTTGCAACAAATTTATATCGAATTTATGGTAGATTGTACTGCGTTTAATCAACCGCTCGTACTTCCATATGGTTTATTAAGAATCGGTCAACAATTTCTTATGCGTTGCACTAGTTTTAATCAAGATCTCACTTTGCCAAATTCTCTTGACAATAATATCTGAACCCAATACGGTATAGGCCCTGATTTTATGCGTTATGCCGATGGTTTTCACTCCACAGTTAATATAGGCACCATACCTGCTAGTAGATTTTATCTTGCTACAGGTGCTAGTGATAAAATATGAGCTGCTAAAACACCTACTGCCCCAGCTTACGTTGATGGAATTAAAATCGTAGGTACTGACGTAGCTAATCTTCTTATAAAGTTTCCACCCATGAACGATAACACGCCAAATAACACAGGTTATCGAAATCTTATCAACGGTAACTTATAATTCATTTGATTAAAACACACAATTTAAAACTATTTGTTTAAATACTATGCAATAGTATTTAATTTATAATAAACTTAACGAAAGGAACTAAGTATGGCAAAAAAGAATGCATTTAATCCCCCGCGTGGTTCCATTGAAGTTATTTGTGGGCCCATGTTTGCCGGTAAATCTGAAGAACTACTACGTAGACTTAATCGTTTACAATATGCCGATGTGGATTACATTCTATTTAAACCTTACGTTGACACTAGAACAGTTGGTACCGCTAAGTCTCGGGATGGTCGTCAACAGAATGCCGTCACCGTGAAGCGTTCTGCAGAAATCTTAGAAGTCCTTGAAAAGAATAAAAATAAGGACGTAGCCGTGGTTGCTGTGGACGAGGCGCAGTTCTTTGATGATCGTCTTGGTGAGGTTTGCGAGCATTTAGCAAACCAAGGACATTTAGTGTATGTGGCAGGATTAGATTTGGATTTTAGAGGTGTCCCTTTTAAATCTCTACTTAATGTTTTTGCCTTTGCCGATAAAGTAACGAAGTTAACGGCAATCTGTACGGAATGTGGTGCCCCAGCAACTAGAACTCAAAGGATCATCGACGGTAAACCAGCTAGTTATCATTCGCCGGTAGTCAAGATTGGTAATGTCGAAACTTATTCTGCTCGTTGTCGTGAACACCATATAGTGAAAGATCGACCAAAGGCGAAGTAATGACTAATACGGCAATCCGTCTACGAATTTTAAAACAACGTTGAACACTTAACCCAACTATTAAAAAACAACTTGATAGTGTTATTTATAATAAGACTTTTAAAATAGTGCGATTACGTAATCCTAGTAAATACATCGCTTGTTATTGACCGATGGAAAATGAAGTAGACTCCATCGCCATTATTAATGATCTATTGGAGGGTGGCCACAAGGTATGTCTTCCTTATATTACTAATAGTAAAATGTTTTTTAAACCAATTACCACCATTCATTTTGAGTATGAATATTGAAAGAATATGCGTCAACCAGTTGCTGGGCAAACTATCGACATTAAAGATATTGAGCTGATGATTGTACCAGTTGTAGCTTTTAATAAAAGACTACAGCGTTTAGGATATGGTTTACATTTTTATAATGATTATTTAAAGCTTACTAATAAGATCTACACAGTTGGTTTAGCATATGATTTTCAATTGAATAATGATTTTAAAACTACGGCACGCGATAAGATATTAGATATAATGATTACCAATTAATATGAACTTCTTATTCATTGGAGACATCTTTGGTAAAAAAGGCCGACAAGCGATTCAAAGCGAGTTGCCTAGTCTTATTAAAAAACATCACGTTGATTGTGTCATAGCTAATGCGGAAAACACCACTCACGGTCGTAGTTTAAGCATTGCACATTACAATGAATTAAAAGCAGCTGGTGTGCAATATTTTACCTTTGGTAACCACACTTGACATTTAGAAGAAGTGAATGATATTTTGAAACTCCCTAATGTAGTGAGACCTTTAAATTTAAAATCTGGCAGTACCGAAAGTAAAGTTGGCCAGGGCTCCATCACTTTTAAATTAAAAGGTAAAACCATTCGGATTACTAATTTGTTAGGTAATACCGTAGATGTAAAAAGTATTCAAGAAAATCCTTTTTTAGTGTTTGATAAGTTCTTGAAGACTAATAAGAGTGATATTCATATTGTGGACTTCCACACCGAAACCACTAGTGAGAAAAACGCTTTCTTCTTAACCTTCGCTGGGAAAGTTACTGCTATTTTAGGAACTCATACCCATGTGCAAACAGCCGACGAGAGAATTTATAAAGATACCGCCTACATTACTGACGCCGGTATGACAGGTGGTTCTTTGGGTGTAATTGGTGCTAAACCTGATACC
>JAISKE010000073.1 GCA_031261045.1 Mycoplasmataceae bacterium
GCTAAGAATGCTGAGAGTTTAAGAATCCTAAGTTTAAAAATTAAGAATCGTGAAATTGACAAACACTATTTATGTCGAGTTTACGGTATCATTGATCCCAAGAACGGTACCCTTCATGATTATTTAACGCGCAATGAGAAAACCAAAATGGTCAGCGTCACTAAGAAACCAGTGGGCCAGGATTCCGATGAAATTATTACCGAATATAAAACAATTAGTCATGACGCGAATACTAGTTGATTAGAAATTAAATTAATAACAGGTAAGACGCACCAGATCCGGGCACACATGGCTTATATTGGTCATCCTTTAGTTGGGGAACAAAAATACACTATCGCTAAATACTCTGCAATGAATGATGAGAAATATCAACAATTGATTTCCTACAAAGTAGTGTTCAATTTTAAAAGCGATGCTGGTATCCTAAATTATTTAAATCACAAAGTGTTTGAAATTAAACCGTAGTTGGTTTTCACTTTTCGATCTCTTTATATATTTTATCTCTAATGCTTGTAGACGCCTTATCATACGGTTTGCGCTTTGATATTTCTGATTTAATAGACAATTGGTTTTTAATTTTAATCGGTTTGTTGGTTAGGATAAAAATGTCTTGGCTTAGCATTGACACTATATCAAGATCGTGCGTGACATATAGAATGGTTGGTTTTTTCTCGGCTCACAATTGGCCAAATGATTTTAATAACTCAAACTTCAATTGAATGTCTAAGCCTTGAAATGGTTCATCCATAATTAATAAGTCTGATGGATAAATAAATGCGCGCACTAAAGATAAACGCGTGCGCATACTGCCACTAAGTTCATGAGGATAATAATTCACGTAATCGTTTAGACCCACCAAATTTAAATATTTTCGGATTTCCCGGTCAATCTCCTGCTTTTCTTTATAAACACTCAACAGCACCAATTCTAAGTTCTTATACACGGTAATCTCATTAATCAATCGGTCGTCCTGGAACAAATAAGAGATCTTTTTCGGCACACCCTCAATCGTTCCTTGTTGGACTTTCAACGTACCCGCGATAATATTTAATAACGTCGTTTTTCCGGCCCCACTCGGCCCGACTAGACAACTTATTTGATGGTCTTTGAAGTTTAAGCTGAAGTTATCTAATATTTTATTTTGCTCGTACGCGAACGATATATTACTTAACTTGATCATGATGGCCTCCAAAAATCTTGTGGAAGAAACCCTTGATTATTGCCTGGTCTTTATATCTACTAGGCATGCAGATACGTCCAGTCTCTTTAATAATTAACTCACACAATAAACTAACTAAGATTGTAATCATTCCTCAGGCAATCAACACATCAAACTGCCCGTCATGCATTGCACTACGAATCATAATTCCAATAGAACTATATGCTGGATCTTTAGTTAACACCACAGTTTGAACAAATTGAGAAGCAACAGTAACCTTGAAAGTTAAACCAAAAGCCATTACCATGGCAGAGAAGATGTAAGGTAAAGTTATTGGTAAATACATTTGTCTAAATTGATTCCACTTAGAAACATTGAAAACATTCGCCATTTCGATTTGGTGTCTATTTACATTGTTAATTGCATTATTAATGCCCTCATACATCATGGGGAAGATAATGAAGAACGCGACAATAATAGGGACCAATCAAAGCACATTAACAGGAAACAAAGCGATTAGAATCATAATGATTTGAGTTGGAAGCGCTCGGCTCAAAGTAATGAACGGCATTAGGAAAGTTTGGAATCTTTTGAAATATCTACTTAATAGCACACATCCGACCGCGATAGCTAAGCAACCAATGAAACAAGCTACCGTTTGTCCAAAGGCAATGCCTATCGCCGCTCATGAATTACCTTTACCTAAGGTTTTGCCAAATGCTACAAAACATTTACCAACATTTGGTAGGGTGTTCGCATTTTTATAAGCAGTAGCGGACAAAATAGACCAAATAATAAAGATTATGGCTAATCCGACAACTCAGGCTAACGTAGTTCAGGCAATATTAGTCTTAGTTAAATCTTTTTTATTCTTGAGCATAGATGACCTTGGCATTAATTCCAGGGATTGCACCCAATTTACCAGACAACGCAGCAATTTTATCTTGACTTCCGTCTAAAGCAATACTAATAATACTTAACCCGCGTTTTTTGTAGGGTAATCCCATACGCCCAATAATACAATCTTGATATTGGTGCAATAGTTTGTTAATTTTTTCCACTACTAATTTATCTTTAACGATGATGCCTAACAAAGCAATTCTTTCTTTTTCCATAACTTCTCCTAATAAAAAACAACACCCACACTAATTCGTTTGGGTATTGTATTAATACAATAGTCATCAAACTTTGTACGCAGCTAAACCTTTGTACTTAGTATGTTGCATTAAGTATATAAAATAATTAATTATTGTGCCTATAATTACAATGTAATTTATGAGCACCAAAAAGATAACATTCATGGATATTAAGGACAATAAATCAATCATCTTTGCTGCCCTAGAAATTTTCTTTCTTATTGTTGGGATCATCGCTTTTACTGTTTGCGTAGCTACGGGGAGAAAATCTTTATACGTATCACAAATGTTACCAGACAACATTTGATTTAATTTCTTTAGTTATTTTACGTGACAATCAAATTTCTTTATGTTCGCATTATGCATTCTTTATTTTTTTAATATGAAATTTCATTTCATTAAGAAACCCACATTTTTAGTAGCAGGGATGACTTATATCACTGTTACCTTTTTAGTTTTTAATACTATTTTGTTGCCTACAACCTTACCCTCTAACTTAAAGTCGCCATTATGATGATGTCTAAATTCACCCGTGCATATTATTTGCCCAATTATGTGCTTACTATTTTTTATTTTTGTTTTCAAGGCTGAACATAAAAGTGGGCATTTTAAATTCCAACTTAAACCAATTAATTGGTTAATGTTTATGATTTACCCAACCATTTACGTAGTCTATGCAGTGGTAATTAATTTTGTGCCAATCACAACTTACGGTGGTTGAGATTACCCAAGCATCTACGGTAAATTTACCAACATTAATCCAAACAATGATGGATCATTAGTTTACCTAACGGTTATTTTAGGCATCGAATTAGTTTTATTCCCATTAGCTTATTTAATTTACAACAGTTGCGTTTACAAAAAAGCACCTTGAAAATTATTTACAAAGTAATTATTTCTTTTCGACAATTCTAGCGTAAATCGGTGTCGATGCACCAACAACGTGATTATTTAATAATTCAAAATCAGTTAAATGGTCATAATCTGTTTGAGATTTGTTCAACTTTAGTTGAGTAATCATTTCTTGAGTTCCCTTAGTCAAGATTGGTTGTAATAAGACACTGATTGCTCTAACCGCGTTTCCTAAGCAATATAAAAAGTTATTGACTTCGTCTTTCTTATTGTCCTTAGTTAAAACTCAAGGCTTGGAATCTTCTACGTATTTATTAGCTAACTTGGCTAATTCTAGAATATTACTAATTAAATTTGCGATTCGTAAATTATTAACACAGTCAGCGACAGATTTAATAGTTTCGATAGTTTTATTCAATAATTTCTCAGAAATTTTATTTAATGGTGTTTTGTTTTTTTGAATGGTACCATTAGTATATTTTTGAACCATTCCAATATAACGTGAAACTAAATTACCATAGGTATTAGCTAAATCAGCGTTGTAGCATTCAATAAACAAGTCTCTAGCAAAGACACTGTCTTGATCTACAGAAATTTCTTTCATTAAGTAATATCTTAACGCATCACTACCAAATTCTTTGATGTATTCAAAAGGGTCGACTACATTGCCGATGGATTTAGACATCTTACCTTCTTTAGTGACGATTCAACCGTGCGATAGAATTCGATTTGGTTGTCTTAGATTAAGACACTTTAACATAATCGGTCAATAAATGCAATGGAACCTAGTAATTTCTTTTGACATTAAGTGTACAATTTCAGCGTCTTTATTATTTCAATACTTTTGGAATAGCTTATCGTCGTTTGTTAAATAACCTAGCGCAGAAAGATAATTAATTAAAGCATCAATTCAAACATAAACTTTATGTTTTGGGTCGCTTAATACCGGGATACCTCAATCTAAACTAGTACGGCTGACAGAAAGATCTTCTAGACTATCTTTTAGAAAACTACCAATTAATTCGTGAGTCCTAAATTCAGGAATGATAAATTCTGGATGATCCGCATATAATTTTTTAACTCACTCTGTGAATTGACTCATTTTGAAAAAATAAGAAGGCTCCTTCTTTTCAA
>JAISKE010000079.1 GCA_031261045.1 Mycoplasmataceae bacterium
CTGCCAATGATAGATCCGACGATACTTAATGCAAAGATAGCGCCAAATGATAAACCTCAATTCTTATATGCAACTAAGAAGAATATCATTGCTACAATAAAACTACTAACCGAAGCACAGAATGTAAATTTGAAACCTTTTGCTTTGGTTAATTTATTACTTAACAATAACATTAATGGTATCGGAGCAAAAGCAGATGAATTCATTACAGTAATTTGTCATGATGAACTTAGCCCCATTGAGTTTGATGCAATACTTGTTTGGCTTAATAAGAATAGGTCTAGTCCAAAGAAGAAAAATGAGAAAAGTATAATTCATCAAATATAGTTTTTATTAGAAAAAGATATTTTTAAACTCTCTCAAAAATTTTTAAATGAGCTCTTTGCTGAAATAGCTTCATTGCTAGTAGATTTTTTTATTTTCTTACCAGTTTTATCACGAACAATTAAATATGATGGCGGTTCCTTAATCATTACTAATGGGATGATCATTGTCAAAGACAATGGAGCAAACATTAAACCTAAATACATCATGTGTTGGAAGTGATGGAATACCAAGGGTAATACAGCATAGATTATGGAATAATTAATAGTATCAAAAGCCGCCTTTCAGTGAGTTAATCTTGTTCGACTTTGTGGGTCGCTAGTAATTTCTGGAATGGAAGCATAATATGTAGTCATACAAAGTGAGCTGCCAAATAAATAAACTACAAAAAAACAAAAGAAGTATATGGTATTAAATAATGCCCCATTATTGTAGAGACTTTGATTAGTGGTAAAACTATGTGGATACAACGGACAGGCCATGGCAATATACGCACCAACTAACAAAGTTAATCCAATTAAAACACCTGGTCGTCTACGACCTCATTTAGTTTTAAGATTATCACTTAATGCTGCTAAAGGAATATTCATTAAAGCATCCACTACTCTGCCTATTACAATTAGGATTGTATAAATTGCAATTACAACAATAACTGCTTTTGGGTCTCCCGGTTTAAAACTAATCACCCCTGCTGAACCATTTAAAGCATTTTCAATGTAAATGGACAAGAACAAGTTAAGAAAACCGGGGCCAAATCCGGCTAAAGCGTATAAAGGCTCGTGTTTTTTTTGTAACTTACTTAACATCATATAAATAGTTGAACTCATTATAAGATAATGGGTTGCAAATATTTATCTTTTCATAAGCAATAGAGCGAAATCCAATGGAGTAGTTAGTGTTTTTGTTTCTACTAGTTTAATTTCTTTGCCAACCGTCATACTAATTTTGCTTATCAAGCTATAGTAATCTAAACTTGTACCACCTAAATCTAGAATAAAATCTGTGGCTTCGCTTACTTGATCTAATTTTAGATTAAGCACTTCAGCATAACATTTCCTAACAACATCAATCATTTTAATTAGTTCAGCAGAATGTTGCGTATTAATTTTAGTTTTATCAATATTATTTTTAATTTTTACAAATAGCTTGGGTGAATTGATAAACGATTGCTTAATATTGCCACGTTTCACTTTGCCTAAATTAGTTAAAGGTAGTTCGTTGGTAAAATAGATTTCACGAGGTTTCATATTAATTGGTAAGCTTTTAATTATTTCAAATGCTTTATAGTTGATCTCATTTCTAGATGTTTGACTAGTATTTGAAGGTAAACCGATGACTAGTATAATTTTATCATACCCAGATGGTAAACGAATTGCAATAGCTGCACATCTAACGATAGCGTTGAATTTAAATTGTCTTTCAATATCTTCAGGATTGATATTGGTACCATCTAAACTAATAATGACATCATCACTACGGCCAATTATTGTTAAACGTCCATGTCTATCAATAAACTTGTCATTAGTAGTGAACCATGTGTCTTGGTTTAAGATGGTTGTACGATTTTTTTCAATAATCTTTTTTGGTAGCATTGCTCCGTTAAGTTCCAGAATACCATTCTTATTAATTCTTCAATTAGTCGTTTTAAATGGTTTACCGACAGATAATAAATTACGTTTGTTAGCTCGATTTGATAATTCCACACTAACAATTCCGGTTTCAGTCATACCATATCCTTGATGCAAAGCATAACCTAAGCCATTCATTAGTTTTAAAGTGTCTTGATCAATGGAAGCACCACCAGTTATTAAGAAACTTAAAGTATTACCCAATGCTTGTTGGCGAACTTTCCTTAGCATCTTTCTAGTTAATCAAAGGCCGAACCTTGGAAAAATGCTTTGCAATCAATTAGTAAATCTAATTACTCTTTTTAACGACTTACGTTTATTTTGTTTTTCAGCTTCCAGTCAAATTTTCTTAGCAACTGTCTCTCAAACCAAAGGAACACCTAGAAAATGAGTAACACCATGTCTTCGACATGCAAATTGAATTTCATCGGGGTTCACAGAATTAATAAATACGAATTTAACACCAAAAAAAGTAAATCATAAGTAATTAGCCATTAATCCAAAAACGTGATGTAATGGTAAAAACATTAGCATCTTTATTTTATCAATGTGATTAAACTGACTAATCAATCTAGACTGTTTGATAATACCTTTTGCTAACAACAATTGTGCATAAACTGATTCTCCATTAAATTCAACAATTTTTGGCACATCGGTTGTACCACTAGTTAATAAAATGAATGAATTAGCAAAAGTACTTTCAGTTTCATTTTTACTTATATAGGTAGTTATGGATAAGATGTTTTTACCATTAATAATCAACTTAGGTTTTAATCGAGTATTAATGTATTTAAAGTAGTCAAGACTAATTTCATGATCAATAAGTACTGGAATATAACCAGCTTGTAATATTCCTCAAAAACAAATAATTCAATTCTTGCTATTTTTACTTTGCAAGAATATTACTTCATCTTTTTTGGGTTTGCCACACTCTTTGACGATGTAACTGGCAACGTTGTTACATTGTTTAAACAATTCATCATAAGAGGTATAGACAATTTGGTTATTAACATATTCCTCGCAGAAATTCTCATTGGCAAAATGTTTTTCAATTACTTTTTGGGCTGAAGACATAGTCTTAGGTAAACTAGAAAGTTCTGATAAAAGGGTGTCTCAGATTTTCACTTCAGGCTCCTAATGATTTTTATTCATAGTTTCAACTAATCGTTTAGTGTCAACAATGCCGCGATCTTCAAATTTAGTAACATTTATATCATTGCCTTCAAAGAAAGCATGCGTCATATCTTGTACAATTTCATCGGTACTAGCTTGAATGTCTATTTGATCATAGTAATCAGTCTTTAGAGCTAAGTATTGATGCATTAAATGGTGTTTGAAAGCGTTGATACACTGTTTATTAACAGTATTTAAAGCATAGTAGTAAACTCTCTCAAAGTTACTAATCTTAGTGGTTTCCATTAACTTCAGAATCGCATTATATTTAGTACTACCCTTAGAATTAATGGAGAAATAATGGCCTAATCGATTAATTAAAGTTCCTGGTTGTACGACTACATTTCAATCTTTAGCTACAATATTAAAATCCATAATAGATTTTTGTAATAATAATCCATTTGTTTGATAAACCATTACACTATAAATTGGTGTGCTCTCTAAGAATTTCGTGAATTTATTGTAATCATTAGTATAAGCTAAAGGAATGTAGTGTTTTTGGTTTAAAGACATTGCATTAACTAGATTAGCACTATATGCATATTCCTTAAAAGAACCAGAAGCTAGAACTAAGTTATCTTGCATTAGGCCGCAATGAACCGCAGCTAATACTGCTTCTCGAAACATCGGGGCTTCTCAAATTACCGTATTGTTCTTGATGTTATAAATTCGGCCGCCATTATCACTAATAATGTAAGCACTCTTAATATTAATGTCCTTGGTCATTTGTTTTAAAATAGACAAATTGGCATGTCCGACAATTGCTACGTTTTGATATAGGGCAGCATTCTTTATAACTCGAGATAACTTACCAACAACTAATTCATTAGTGATATCGTCATTGCTGGGGTTGATATCAATAATAAATAATTTATCAAATCTATTAATGGATAGTTTTTTATCTTTCATTCTACTAATTATATAAGGTAAATATGTTGATGAGAGAAGTAGGTTTCATATTTATTAATATAATTAATGCAACATGCAATTTGTAGATGAGTGTACCTTATATTTAAAAGCAGGTAACGGCGGTAACGGCGTGGTATCTTGACGTCGCGAAGCTAACGTTCCCGAAGGTGGGCCATATGGTGGTGATGCTGGTGATGGTGGCGACATTGTTTTAGTTGGTGATCATAATATTAATACTCTATTTGATTGAAGAAATCATAAACAAATCACAGCTCAGAACGGTGAAAATGGACGAACTGCAAAAGAAACTGGTAAAGGTGGAGCGACTACTTATATTAATTTACCGTTAGGCACTTCTGTTTATGATAGCACTACTAACGAATTGCTAGTTGATATTTTAACTTCTGGGCAAACCTATACTATTTGTGAAGGTGGTAAAGGTGGACGTGGTAACGCTTTCTTTAAATCATCTTTTAATCGTGCACCCACTCTTTATGAAAATGGCGACATTGGTCAAGAACGAAATGTTACAATGAAATTAAAATATATAGCAGACATTGGACTAGTTGGACTACCAAATGCAGGCAAATCTACATTCGTCGGTCAAGTAACAACAGCTAAACCAAGAGTTGCTAATTATCAGTTCACTACCATTATTCCTGTATTAGGTGTTTGTGAAATTCATCAAGACAAAATAATCTTTGCAGACTTACCCGGATTAATCGAAGGCGCAGCTGAAGGCAAAGGTTTAGGGCACGAATTTTTAAAACATGTAGAACGTTGTTCTATTTTAATCCATTTAGTTTCACTAAACCCAGAAGACAATGAAGACGTAGTGAAAGCTTACAAAACTATTAAGAACGAATTAAAACAATATAGTTCTGCATTAATGGATAAACCAATTGTTCTAATCGCTAACAAGATAGATGTGGAAGGCGCTGAAGCCAATTTAAAAAAACTAAAGAAAGCTGTCAAGACTCCGATTCTAGTAATTAGTGCTAAGGATAAAACTGGTTTAAAAGAAGTGTTAGAAAAACTTTATAAACAATATGAGAAAATTAAAAAAGAAGATCAATTAAGATTAACCCAACACGTTTCTAAAGTAAAAGTCATTGAAGTTAAACAACAAAAAGACTTTACTAAAGATTTAATGATTAATAAAATCGATGATCACCATTATGAAGTTATCAGTGAATTCATGAAATATTGAACTAACCGTATCCCTTTAAAGACTAAAGACAACATCATTCGTTATAACCAGAAGATGTTGACCATTGGTGTCGAAGAAACTGCTAAATCTTATGGTGCTAAACCTGGCGACATCTTAAACATCTACGGCAACGAATTAGTTATTGATTAATTTATTACGTTGTATATAATATCTCCCATGAATAAATACCTTCAATATTTAAGTAAATGAATTAGCGATTATTGTAAAGCAGCTCACGTTAGTGGTATTATTGTTGGTATCTCTGGCGGAATAGATTCTGCTTTGTTAGCGCAAATCGCGGCCCAAGATAAGAAATTAAAAGTATTGGGTGTTTGAATGAATATTGGCAACAGTGCTTTAGATATTCAATGTGTGGAAGATCTTAAAAAGCAAAATAAATTTGACATTATTGATATTGACTTAAATACCATCTATGTTCAACAAACTAATTTATTAAGATTAACTAGCCCTCTAGCTTTAGCCAATTTAAAAGCTAGATTACGTATGACCACCTTATATGCCTTAGCGCAACAAAATAATTTAATTGTGGCTGGCACTGGTAATGCTGATGAGTTGTATATGGGCTATTTCACTAAATATGGTGATGGTGCTTGTGATATCTTACCTTTAGCTAATTTAACAAAGGACGATATCTTTACAGCGTCTAAACTATTGAAATTACCATCTAGAATTATTGAACGTGCGCCATCTGCTAGTCTATTTGCCGGGCAAACCGATGAAAATGAAATGGGCGTATCTTATAACGACATTGATGATTATCTATGTGGTAAGAAGATATCTGAAAGTTCCATTAAGATTATTGAGCGTTTTCACAAAGTTAATTCTCATAAATTTCATTTACCAATTAAACCAGATAAGCAATTTAAAAAGTTGAAATAATACTGCTACAAATCTTAATATTTTAGATTTATAATTAAATATGAGATTGATACGTAGAAATATCTGAGTTATTTTAAGTGCAACCACAATCGCCATCATCCCTTTGGTTTCTTCGTGCAGTAAATCATATCAAAACCCTTATGAAATTGACCCCAATAATCCTCCCTTCGTAAAAGACTATCCAAAAATGTACGTACGAAAAGTTGATTATCAAAATTGAATGGGTCAATTACCAGATTTCATACCAATCGCCTACATGTCCATACTTGGCACTCATGATACTACTTCATCCGAAAGAAGAGATCCTAGTCAGGAAATTCTACCAGATTGTTATGACTATGCACCCATTCCTTGACAAGCTAGGCACGACCAATATTTAACGCTAAGACAACAATTAGATTGTGGGGTTCGGGCTTTTGATATTCGGGTAGATCCTAACGGTTGATGCATCCATCAACCTTTTGAGTTGAATGTTCAATATATGGAAGTGGTGTCTACAATTTGTAATTTTCTGCGCGAACATCCGACAGAGTTTGTTGAGTTAGGTGGGTCACCAATATTAGATGGTGTAATTGGTGCTGGGCAAGACAAAGGATGAGAACCTAGCATTAAAACAAAAGTAACTGATGCTTGGATTAATGATCATGATTATCGTTCATATATATGGAATGGTTCTCGTTATGATAATGATACTTCACGTAACTATGATAAACTCGGGGATTTTAGAGGTAAAGTTATTATTGACCCAGAAGGTACAAGCGACGACGTGCCGCAACCAGAACGAAAGATGGATGAACGATTCACAGATGATTTATATGGGCATCATTTGACACCAGGTAACTACATCCATGTAAGGGGTAACCCTTCATTTGACCAAGTGGCCGATAGTGTCAAAACTAGTGCGAACAATTTGTCTAATTCTAATGATCTTATTGTTCGAAATGTTAGTACTGCAGAAGTTGGCACATTTGATAAAGATGCGCCATGAGATATATTCAATTTTCCTTCCACTTATGCTTATTTTATTAATCCTAAAGTTGAAAAATTTGTTAAGGACTTTAAATATCGTATCGGTAGAATTGAATGTGATGGGTTAGACGAAGACTATGCGCACACATTAGTAAATAACAATTTTATTGTGATTTAGATTGTCTTTTTGTATGCGCCAATCTAATAGGGATTTATATGCATTTATCTTCATGCAACACATATTTTGATGTTATCAATATCTTAGTGTATTCCTATTTGATTGGAACAAAATCTTATCTTTTATTTACCTAAACTTCTCAATATATATAATTCATAAAAATGAGGATGTATGAGCAAATTTAAGAAATCAAATCGAAAAATAAAAACGATGTTAGCTATTTTAATACCAGTTGGATTAGTGACTGTTGCTCTAGGAACAGTGCTGTCGATAACGGCGTGTAGTAAGAATAACTATAAATTGGACGCTGAACGCACTACATTAGACGAAGAACACCAGTCAACCACAATTAGTGCTACTAATAAAAGTAAGGCCGTCAATGCCAACAAATGGACTATCAGTCCTATTGTTAGTAATTTTAAAGGAATTAATTTTAGTGGATCAGATAATAACCACCAAGCAACTTTATCAGTGAACTATTCAGTATATCAAAATACAACCGCTGATCAGGATTTTGATATTGTAGCCGATTTTGGTAATAATCATACAGTAAAAATTACGATTACGGTAGCTAAATACGTTGTCATAAATATGCCTTGAGAAGAAGCAAAACAATATTTTGATATTACTAGTAACACCATCAACGGTTTTAAAACTGATCAACATCAAGAATATGCCTTTATGAAAGCAGCTTTAGATGGTGGCTATAACGGTCTTGTGATTGGCAATGAAATTACTTCCATTGGTAATTATGCTTTCGCTGGTTGTGCGGCTTTTGTTTCTAGCTCTGGTATCACTAAAATTGAAATGCCCTTAGTCACTTCCATCGGCAACGGTGCCTTCGATGGCTGTGCGAATTTAGAAGCAGTTTCATTATCTACAACGGCATCTATTTCTATCGGCTATAGTTCATTCACCAACTGTCCTCGATTAACTCTACCGACCACTGGCGGGCTTACTATTTCATCCATTGGCGAAGATGCCTTCGATGGCTGTCGAGTCTAACTTATGCCATGATTGATAACAGTACATTAAGTGGAAATTATAAAAAAGTAAAAAATGGAACAGCCGGTATTGCATGAGCCTCAGCTGACACACCAGACGGGACACCAAATTCA
>JAISKE010000041.1 GCA_031261045.1 Mycoplasmataceae bacterium
TAATGGCGGCATGATATTTTTTAGCAGCAGTAACCACAATTTTCAAACGATTAAGTGCGATGTTACCAGGATTAATGCGAATTTTAGCGACGCCTGCTTTAATAGCTTCGATTGCAAATTTATCACTGTAATGAATATCAGCAATAATTGGACACGGCGCCTTCTTAACAATAGTTTTTAAAGCAATAACATCAGCTTCATCTAAAACGGTAGCTCGAACCAATTGACAACCAGCTGCATGCAATGCAGTAATTTGTTTTAAAGTTTTAGTAACATCACTAGTCTTAGTGTTAGTCATACTTTGAATCACCACTTTATTTTGGTGACCAATCTGCACCTTGCCAACCATTACTTTATGAGTTTTTTGTCTTGTAAACATATAAATCTTATTATAATTACATAACATTTATTATTAACGGAGAAATATATGGCTCAAAAAAGACAAGTAAGACTAGAATGTACAGTTTGCCACAGCATTAACTATTTAACTAAACGTAACCCTAAATCAGAACCCGAAAAACTAGAACTTAAGAAGTATTGCAAGAAGTGTAAAAAAGTCACTTTACACAAAGAAACTAAGGCCAAATAGTGATGGATCAACATTCAATTAAGGTTAAAGAAACTATTGTAAGAAAAGAACTAAATAAATACAAGGCTGATGCCTATATTTTTGTTAGTGATGTTAACCGCGAATGATATACTGGTGCTTGAAGTGATTATGGTTTTGTATTAGTTACTAAAAACAAAGTATACAGTTTCACTGACCAACGTGATTTTGGTAAATATGTTAAATTTGTTAAACACGCACAAAACATTAAAATTACTAACATTGATGTATGATTTAATTTTGTCAAACATTTAAATTTAAAGCATGTTTTAATTGAGGGCGATTATTTAACATTAAATCAAAAAAGAAAATTCATTGATCCATTAAAAATTAAAAAGATTACCGAAGTTCAATCTGTTAATTTAAGGCAAATCAAAACAAATAATGAGATTGCTATTATGCAGAAATCTGCCAATATAGCAGCTGGTTGTGAAAATCATATTCGTAAATGAATTAAAGTAGGAATGACTGAGAAACAAGTAGAAAAAGAAGTTTATCGTTACTTTGGTGAACACGGGGCAAGTGGCGCATCTTTTGGTCCGATCACTGTTTTTGGAAAAAATGCCGGGGATCCTCATGCACAAGTTGGAAATAATAAATTGAAAAGTGGTGACTGTATCTTAATTGATATTGGCTGTATTTATGAAGGTTATTGTTCAGATGTAACTAGAACATATGCCATTGGTAAACCAAATGCTAAAGTTCAAGAAATGTTAGATGTTGTAAAAGCGGCTCAAGCCCTAGCTTTAAGTAAAATTAGGGTTGGAATGACCGGTCAGGAAGTAGACGCGATAGCTCGAAACTATATTAAAAAGCATTATTACGGTTACAACATCCCTCACGGAGTGGGCCATGGCGTTGGTCGTCAAATTCACGAACAACCAATGAATAACCAACTTAATGATCAACCACTACCGTTAGATTCGATTGTAACCATTGAACCAGGTATCTATAACGAATATGGCGGAGCAAGAATTGAAGACACCGTAGTAGTTAAAAATAATGGTTGTGTTATTTTAACTAAAAAAGCTATTAAGTAATTTAATAAGAGTTAAAGACATTATTAGATAATAAATTTCATCAAAATATGTGATTTTTGAAATCAACATTTTGTAGAGTTAATTTGCCATTCATTTTATGAATAAAACATATAATAATCGTAATAATTTTAATTAAGAGGAATTTATGAGTAAGAAAATTACAGTAATGGATGGAAATACCGCTGCCGGTTATGTTGGATACATGATGAGTGAAGTTGCCGCTATTTACCCCATCACACCATCTAGCCCGATGGCAGAATATGGCGATGAATTAGGTGCCGCTGGCAAAAAAAATATTTTTGGCAAAGTCGTTAGGTTTGCTGAAATGCAATCAGAAGCTGGTGCCGCTGGTGCCGTTCACGGAAGTTTAGTTGCCGGAGCATTAACTACTACGTATACCGCTAGTCAAGGATTATTATTAATGATTCCTAATATGTATAAGATCGCCGGTGAACTGTTGCCTTGCGTATTCCATGTATCAGCTCGAACTCTAGCAGCACATGCTTTAAATATCTTTGGCGACCAAGGCGACGACATGGCTTGACGAAAAACTGGTTTCATGATGTTGGCTAGTAACCACGTACAGGAAGTTATGGATTTAGCTTTCATTGCTCATGTAACGACTTATAAAGCTAAATTACCAATTCTACACTTCTTTGATGGATTTAGAACGTCTCATGAAATTAATAAGATTGAACAACTAAGCGATGAACTAATGCTTAGTATGCTACCTGAGAAGGAAATTGCAGAATTTAGAGCTCGTGCTCATAACCCTGAACACCCAACTCAAACTGGTACCGCTCAAAACGATGATATCTTTTTTCAAAATAGAGAAGCAAGTAACAAAGTTCATGATGCAGCTTATGACGTGATGGAAAAAGTCATGAGTGAATTTGGTAAAAAGACAGGACGTCACTATAAACCATTTGAATATGTTGGTGCAAAAGATGCTACCAATATCGTAGTGGCTATGGGTTCCGGTTGCGACACAATAGAAGAAGTTTCTAATTATTTAAATAAGAATGGTGGCAAGACTGGTTTGATTAAAGTTAGACTTTACCGTCCATTTAACGCTGAGGCCTTTGCAAAAGCAATTCCAGCCACTGTAAAACACATTGCCGTTATGGACCGTTGTAAAGAACCTGGTTCGACTGGCGAACCTTTGTATTTGGATGTGGTTACAGCATTAAACGAAACAAACAGAAGTAATATTAAAGTTTATGGTGGTCGTTATGGTTTAGGTGGTAAAGATTTTACTCCTGATCATGCAATTACTATTTATGAAAATTTACAATCTACTACACCAATTAATCATTTCACTGTTAGCATTAATGATGATGTAACTCATAAATCATTACCAGTTTCTAAAACATTTAAAACATTAGGTAATGATTATTACCAAATGAAATTCTTTGGTTTAGGTAGTGACGGAACAGTTTCGGCGAATAAATCAAGTATTAAGATTGTTGGTGAATTAACTGACAAATATGTTCAGGGTTATTTTGAATATGACTCCAAAAAATCTGGATCATTGACCACCTCTCATTTAAGAATGGGCGACAAACCTTTCTTCACGCCTTACTATGTCAAAGATGCGGATTTTATTGCTATACACAATTATGCTTTTGTTAATCAGTATGATGTATTAAAAGGATTAAAGAAAAATGGTAATGTATTATTGAACACATCTTTAAGCAACGAACAATTAGCAAAAGATTTACCAGAAACATTTAAGAAGCATTTAAAAGAAGCCGATGCTAAATTATTTGCCATTCCAGCATTCGATGTAGCAGCAAATGCCGGCTTAGGTAACCGTATTAACGTTATCATGCAAGCATGCTTCTTTAAGATTGCGAACATTATTCCATATACCAAGGCAGAAGAAGAAATGAAATTGTTTGCTACTAAAGCATATTCTAAAAAGGGCGAAAAAGTATTAGCGGCTAATATGAAAGCTATTGATGCTGCTACGACTGATTTAAGAGAATTAGATGTTAAGAAAATTGTTAACACTAAGACTGAATCATTAACTGCATCACGTAAAATGAGCACTTACTTTAAGAATTGAGTTCATAAAATTAATGAACGCCACGGTAACGAAATGAAAGTTTCCGAGTTTGAACCTACCGGTACTGTCCCTAATGGGACGACTCAATATGAGAAACGAGGGATTGCTTTAAGCGTACCAGTATGAAATCCTGATAAGTGTGTCCAATGTGGTCAGTGTAGCATTGTTTGCCCGCACGCTGTAATTCGTGCTTATTTAATATCTGACGCTGATTTACAGAAGGCTCCTAAAGGATTTAAGAGCAAACCAGCCATTGGTGTGCCCGGAGCTAATTTTGTCGTTCAGGCATCACCTTTAGACTGTACTGGTTGTAGTTCTTGTTCACGAGTCTGTCCATTAAAGATTGCTAACAAGGATGATAAAACATTAGTGATGACTGAATTGAGAAGTGTTGTAGAACAAGAGAGCAAGAATGTAGAGTTCGTTAATTCTATTAAACAAGTACCACACAATTTCCAAATATCCACCGTGAAGGGCGTACAATTCAATAAACCTTATTTTGAATTCTCAGGGTCTTGTGCTGGATGCGGTGAAACGCCATACATTACTTTAGTATCGCGCTTATTTGGTAACCACATGATTGTAGCTAATGCCACTGGTTGTTCATCTATTTATGGAGGTTCAGCGCCAAGTAACCCATACACTATTGATGAAAATGGTTGTGGGCCATCTTGAGCTAACTCCTTATTTGAAGACAATGCGGAATTTGGTTTTGGCATGCAGATTGCAACCAACTACCGAAGATCAAGCGCATTTGAAAGATTAACTAAAATTGCTAGTGAAAATCCTGGAGCTTTGGCTGATGCTATTAATGCTTTGATTGCCGTTAAAGATACTACCGATTCTAAAACGAAGTCTCAAGTGGTAGTGGAATTATTAAAGAAAGCAACTCCTTCAACTGATATCAAACGAGCAATTGCGGATGCTGATTTATTACCAAAGAAATCGACTTGAATATTTGGTGGTGATGGCTGAGCATATGATATTGGTTACGGTGGTTTAGATCATGTCATCGCTCAAAATGAGAATGTAAACATTCTAGTTTTAGACACCGAAGTTTATTCTAACACTGGCGGTCAAGCTTCTAAAGCTACCCCAGCTGGTTCAATTGCTAAATTTGCTGCCAATGGTAAAGTAACCCGAAAGAAAGATTTAGGTTTAATTGCGATGTCTTATAAAGATGTTTATGTAGCCCAAGTTTCTATGGGCGCTAACCCAGCGCAATTAATTAAAGCGTTGATTGAAGCGGAATCTTATAATGGTCCATCAATTGTCATTGCTTACGCTCCTTGTATTAACCATGGTATTAATTTATCTGGCGCCCAAGCAGAAATGAAGAAGGCAGTCGAGACAGGATACTGAACACTATATCGTTATGATCCAAGAAACTCAGATGCGCCTTTAACCATCGACTCACCAGAACCTACTAAGAACTATCAAGACTTCTTAGATGGCGAACAACGTTATGTATCGCTTGTTAAGAAATCTCCAGAATTAGCGAAAACTTTATTTGCAGCTTCAGCTGCTGAAGCACAACAACGTCGTGAAACACTTAAACGTATCGTTGCCGAACAAAAGAAATAAAATACATGAACAATACCCATATCATTCGTAGCGAATACCTTCCCTTTGTTAAGATATATGTTGAGTACGTAGAATGATTACGTGAACAATCATATGTGAATAATTATTCCCTTGAATTATTTGTTTTTACTTATTGAGAATGAGCTAAACAAAGGAGCTTTTTTACACGCACTAAACATAAATTTTTGAAATATATCCAAAGTATTACTCCAAAAGAAAAAGTTGTACATCATCAAAATAGTGCAAGCGCAGATAATGCAGGCGTTCTATTATCTTTAGTAAAGGGACTAGCCATCAAGGCCTTAAAATTTCGGTTTAGCCCATTAAAATTAGCAATGGTTACTAAAGGTTATATTGACATTAAACCTAGAGCAGATAAGCATGAAACACAAAAAGTATTGGACGAAAAACCTCAAGACAATCTTTGATGGTACAATATTAATGAAAATATTGAACACCCGTTATCTTATGACAAACATCAATGACAACTATTGAACCCTGGTGACATAATTTACGAAGACGAAGGATTTAACCGCATTACTGGTCATACGGCAATGGTAGAAGGTATTTTCTATGATACAGAAAAACAAGTGTTTTATATTCGAATCATCGAAGCGATTTCACCCTACGGAGTTACACATGGGTTAATCGATGATGAAAGGTATGAACAACGAGCAGGGGTTGTTTTAAGAATGCCTAATATCACGACTGACGAAATCATTAAATTGATTGCTTACGCAAAGAGTAAAATTGGCCAAAAATATAGCTTACGTTTTGATGCCGGCAATGACCAAGGCGAATGATATTGTTCAGAGTTAATTTGGATGGCTTACAAACATATCGGGCATGATGTATTAGATCGTAAAGGTGATTTATTAAGTCTAAAAAACATTCGTGATGGAGTTAACATGGCTTATGACATTACTAAGTCAAAAAATACATTTGATTTATCAAAACATATTAATACTATGGATTTAATATCTATTTCATCCGGCATGGTGGCTCCACACGAGCTAGTAGACAGCAACAAACTTAATAAAATTGAGATATAATATATCTTTAGGTATATATGACATCAAATAAAAGAACAATTAAGATTATTGTTGGTAGTGTTTGTGCAGCGACTGTGGTCGGTGCAGGGGTTGGAATTGGTGTCGGATATGCTGATTGAAAGAGTGATTCGATTTATACAGTAAGTTCAAGCACCCCTTACCTACAATTTGATGCAAATGGTCATTCGACCGCCACTCTATCTACTAAGTTGCATAAAAAAGATGCCAAGAAAGTTTCGTACAAGATATTTGGTGATATTTCCGATGCGGTTATGCAAGGTGGTGTGGGTGGTAATATGATTACCATTAAAGATAAAATGATTCCGTATAACTATGATATCAACGTTATCGCTTCAGTTGAAGGCAAGGGTGAAGTTGGTAGTTGTCATATCACCATCATTCCACAACCAATTGAGGACTTCAATGTATATTGTGAAGACCCTAACCTTGAATATAACGACGGAAAGAATGTATCAATTACTTGATTCGCTAACAATTTTACTCCTATTAGTATTTCACTTGCGGATGATTCTGATTCAAGCAAGTTCAATTTATCTGGCGGTGGCAATCCCGGACCAATACTTAATGAATTAAGTTTATCAAGAATTAGCCCCACATTAGAGAAAGGGTTATATCATGTGTACTTTGTTGCCACTGATGACTCGGGTGCAACTAGAACTGCTTGGACACCGATTACCATTCACGGCCCTGATGAACGTAATTTGTTTTTAAGGAGTGGCGATACAAAAATTCAGGTTGGTTCCCTTCAAAATATTTATGGTTCTATCTCTGCTTCTAATTTTACGTTAGCTCCCGATAACAATTTACAAGTAGTTGATTTGTCCAAACCGCAAAACCCCGTTATCCCTGGTTGATCAGTAAAGCATCCTTCTTTTGGACAAACAATGATTGAAATTCAACACCCAGCACTTAATCAAGAAGGCTCACTCAACATCGGAATTAAGGATACAGTTTCTAATGTGACTTCAAACGGTTTATTAGTTACAGTGGTAACAGCAGTTCTAGTTGACAACAATAAATATTTGCAGATTAATACTGATGGAACAAAATTAGTTAACGATGTTACCACCAATATGCAAATTCCTTCTTCACAAAAAATTGCTAAGCTTTATTTTGGTCAAACTACCATCGTCAACTCTTTGTCGTGTGCATCTAATCAAATACAGGAATTAGATGTTAGTAGACTGGGTTCATCGCTAACATCGTTACAATGTAGTATTAATCAATTAACACAATTAGATGTTAGCGCTAATACCGGATTAACTTTTTTGGATTGTAGTAGCAATTCTTTAGAAGACATTGATATTAGCCATAATGTTTCTCTACAAACTTTTTATTGTAGGGTAAATTCTATTGACGAATTAGATATTTCGAACAACGTACTTTTGCAAGAATTATATTGTTATCAGAATAATCTAACCGAGATTGATGCACAAACAAACCTTCTTTTAACGAAACTATGATGTGATGCTAACCCTAATTTAACAAATGTTTTGTTACCACGTTATTCTGATGGTGCTACCCACCAAATTGATATGTGACAGCAGGGTGGGCCATGAGCGCCGCACGGAACAATTTATCGGGTTGACGAAAACACAACGGTTATAAATAAACCTAGTACGTTTGATTACGCCTTTTATACTTAACAAGCAATTTAAAAATTTTTATTTTTTACGGATGATTTTAGTATTCCCATAATAAGCGTTTAAAAACATTTGCTTAATTTCTTTAATTAACGGATATCTTGGGTTAGCACCAGTACATTGATCGTCAAAGGCATCTTCACACATCTTGTCTAATGTTTTTAAGAAGTCTTCTTCTTTAACGCCAGCGGCTTTGATGGTCATTGGTAATTCCACCTTCATTTTCAATTCATCAATCTTCTTAATTAAGTTCTCCATCTTATCGTGTGGAGTTTTTCCACCAATACCGATGTAGTCTGCTAATTCCGAATAACGTTTTAAACTTTGTGGATATTTATATTGACTGAACGTACCCATTTTAATGGGAGCTTCGCTTGCGTTAAATCTAATAACTTCGTTAATTAATAAAGCATTCGCAATTCCATGAGCAATGTTATGATATGAACCTAACTTATGAGCCATAGAGTGACAAACACCTAAGAAAGCATTCGCAAACGCGATACCCGCCATACAAGAAGCATTCGCCATTTCTTCACGAGCTTTAACATCTTTACCACCTTCAGTGTAAGCAGCTGGTAAATACTTCATAATTAAACGGACTGCTTCTCTTGCGGTTCCGTTGGTGAAATCTGAAGCCATGACAGAAGCAATGGCCTCTAAAGCATGAGTTAAAGCATCAATTCCAGAAGCAGCGGTTAATCCCTTAGGAATGTTCATGGTTAAATCAGGATCAATAATTGCCATCTTTGGTAATAATTCATAATCAGCTAAAGGATATTTAATATGATTACGGCTATCAGTGATTACGGCAAAAGGAGTAACTTCTGAACCGGTACCAGCAGTTGTGGGAACAGCTACGAAATAAGCTTTGTCTCCCATGTGTGGGAACTTCTCAATACGTTTACGGATATCCATGAAACGCATTGCTAAATCTTCAAACACAACTTCAGGGTGTTCGTATAACACTCACATAATCTTAGCCGCATCTAATGGTGATCCACCACCGATTGCGATAATTAAATCAGGTTTAAATACGCGCATTGCTTCGGCACCTTTTTGGGCAGTTTCAATTGTAGGATTTGGTTCCACATCAAAGTAGGTTGCATGTACAATACCCATTTCATCTAAGTACTTAGTCATAGTCTTAGTCACGCCAGAGTAATATAGGTAGTTGTCAGTTACGATAAAAGCACGTTTCTTGTGTAACTCTTCCTTAAACTCTTTACAAGCTACGGCTAAAGCACCACGCTTGAAATATACCTTTTCAGGCACTCGATATCATAACATATTTTCTCTCCTACATGCGACTGTTTTGTAATTTAATAAATGCTTTACGCCAACATTTTCACTGACGGCATTACCACCTCAAGAACCACAACCTAAAGTTAATGATGGGGCTAATTTAAAGTTGAATAAGTCACCGATACCACCATGTGAAGATGGGGTATTGACTAAACAACGACCAGTTTTCATTCGCGCTTGTCATTCATCAATTTTAGGTCTTTGAGTTTCGTGATTAATATACAAAGACGAAGTGTGACCCATACCACCTTGACGAATTAATTGATCAGCCATATCCATGGCTTGATTAAAGTCTTTCGCTTTATATAAAGCTAACACTGGGCTTAATTTTTCATGCGCAAATGGTTCCGATAATTCTAAAGATGTAACTTCACCGATCAAAACTTTTGCTTCTTCCGGGGCATTCACACCAGCTAATTTAGCGATGGTGTAAGCTGATTGACCAACAATTTTAGCATTTAATGCGCCGTTAATTAATATTACCTTGCCAACTTTGGTGCA
>JAISKE010000012.1 GCA_031261045.1 Mycoplasmataceae bacterium
GAGAACATTAATACAATATGGCAAAATATGAAATTATGCTAGTTGTTGATGGCTCGCTAGACGATAAAGTTGCAAAGGCTTCGATTAAAGAACTAGTAAAAATCATTGACAATAGCAAAGACTTCCAATTAACTGAACTTGGTTTAAGAGACTTAGCATTCAATATTAAAGGACAACCTAAAGGTTGATACCTACAATATAACTTTGAATCTGAAATCCCCGCTAATATCGCGGAGTTCCGTAGATTAGCGTTAATTAATAAAGCAGTGTTAACCCACTTAATTATTAATTTAGACAAAGACTATGGTGCTCGTGCATTAGCTAACCCAGCCAAAGTTAAAGAGTCGGCGGAGAAACTAAAAAAGTTTACCGAAAGACAAGCGCGTTACAAAGCAGAAAAAGAAGCCAAGATGAAAGCGCAAGCTGAATTAGAAGCTATGGATTTCAAGAAAGAACCAACAAATGAATAAGGTATTTTTAGTAGGACGATTAGTAGCTGATCCCGAATCATACACTACTAAAACCGGCAACGCTCAAGCACGAATTACAATTGCTACGCAAGATAATAGAGTAAAAACTGAATCATACTTCTTTCCTTGCATTGCTTGACAAAATACAGCAAACTTCATTAACACCTACTTGCACAAAGGTGATTTAGTAGCAGTCGACGGCAAATTAACTAGGCGTAGTTTTACTAATCGTGAAGGCAAAACATCTTATGTTACCGAAATTGTAATTGATCAAATTAATTCTATCGGTGGTAAAAAAGAGGGCACTGGTTTTATAGTGAGCGATCCGACTAAAAAATCTACCCACACTAAATCTATTGACAGCGCATTTCCAGAAGATGTAGTAAAACAATCTAGTGGAAACGAAACTCACAAACCCGAACCCATAAAACATGATGATAATGCACCAATCGAATGGTGAGACGAAACTAAAGAAGGAAAATAATATGACTGATAAACCAAAATTTACAAGACGACCAAAACCTTTCATACGTAATAAAATATGTTTCTTGTGCCAACAAGGCGTTAATCACATCGACTATAAGGATATTGAATTACTTTCTAAATACATTTCTTATAACGGTAAGATTTTGCCGCGACGAATCTCTGGCGCATGCACTAAGCATCAAAGAATGGTAGCTAATGCTATCAAACGTGCTCGGGTAGTCGCTTTGATGCCATTCGTTAAAGAATAACTCGACTAATAATAAAAAATAGAACGATTGATTTCGTTCTATTTTTATTTGCTCGATGTAAAATCTAAAATGTTAATAATGTTTTGTGTTTGTGGGCAGTCCGCCATGCCTAATTCTCAAAAAAGCGTAGGATAACTATCACCATGTCCACTTTTGTTTGGAACATCCGGAGAAGGATCAACATCCGCGTATGGTTGACAATATGTTTTTCAATAATTTGTATCACTAGTATAAAAATTCCTAATTTCTAAGTTTCCCATAATAAATACATCGCCATCTTCTTCTTGATCTCATATATTAGCAGCTTCTTCTACAATTTTTTCAATAAATGGATCAAGGATGTCTCATAATAGCTCTTCATCTGGAAATGTTGTTTTTAGTCAACCAAATAATTCATTAAGATCTTGATCTAATAAATCAATGTCTAGATGAAAATCATCGTCCCAAACTAATTGATCGCTTGGTACATTTCAATAGACATCTCTGAATCTTGAACCGTTAAAAGCTTCTCATGTTAAATGAAATTTATGGTCATTCGCAGAAGCGGCATCAAATTCCGGTAAATATAAATCGTTGTTCGGCATTTGTCAACGCCCACATCCTCAGTGCCCAATAGTATTTAATTTCTTTAGTCCTCTTAAATCCATATCGCAACTAATATAAGAGTCTTCCATAATGTCATCAGCAATACGTGTTCATGTAGTGTTATTGGTTGGCCATTTGAATTCATCTACATTCTGGAAAGCAAAGTTATAGTTGTAAGCTCCTCTAAATGGATTACTTTGTAAGAATAGATCCTCACTATCGGCATATAAATTACATTGAGACATGTCCACTTTAATGTGTGGATATTTTGCTTCTTTCCCAGTGAATCCTTTTAGGGAATTCACACAAACTGGTAACATTTCTGTGGGAATGGCGCCAAATCACGAACATGCAGAGTTAAACATTATTCTTAAAGATGAAGGCAAAATGAAATCATAGTTATAAAATGATCCGTTCGTTGTACTTCAATCATCATACATTTCTTGTCCAAAGCATAAACTACCTAAAGCAATAACGGGGTATGTTTTACCACCATATTCATATGAATCTGCTAAATTAACATATACTGTCTTGCCATCGTCAGCTAAATGAGGTCTGCCGTCTTTTCAACCTGTAATGATAATGCCTTCTAAAGTTTTAGCCATGTTAGGATCAATGTCTGGCGGTACATAATCTGGATTCTCTGTACCAGTTACTTTAATAGCATAGTCTTGAATAGTAGATACTTCAACCGTAAAGTCAGTTAATGGGTTATGTATATCTTTATCAGGTTCTTTGTTGCTACAAGATGTTAGTATGATTGGCGTCATAACAGCTGCCCCAGTTAGAATAACTGTGGCTGCCATTGTCTTTCATATGTGTCTTTGTTTCATAATTCCTCGATATTTAATAGTATTAATATCAATTATAACTAAATTTAGTATTATGATTAAACCGCAAAGTATGACTACTAAGTCTGAATTAAGACAACATAAATTATTTGTTGAGGACCATATTCTTAAAGCGGTACTCCGCGTTTCTTTACCGGCCATTGTAATTGCTTTAATGGCCGGTCTTTATATTTTTGCTGATCAAGTGATGATGGTTAATTTAATTCCTCGTTTTAATTCTAGTGATAGTCTATATAATTCTGGTTTATGATCATCATTCCAACGAGTTATTGCTGATAATCCTGACGTTCACATTACTAATTATGATACAGCCACCGTTATTAGAACTGCTGTGGCTTATAGTGCCCCTGTAACGGTATTGATTAATGCAGCTGCTTTATTAATTGGCAACGGAGCTTGTATTAATTTCACTAGATATAATGGCCAAGGTAACTTAGGTAAGGCTGAGAGTGCATGAACTATAGGTTTTTGAGCTAATATGATTTGAGCTATTCTAATTTCCGTATTCATAATTGCTTTAGCTCAAGTATGAATTAATGTGGAACGTGGTCATGAATTACAAACTTCGCTGTATGCATTAAAAAATGAGTTGAATATGACTGATTATAGTATTGTAGAACACATCTATAATTCTGCTTACGCTACTATTAAAACATACGCTCTACATTACATGTATATCATAGCGGCCGGATCAATCTTTGTTTTATATTCACAATTTTTATCATTGCTAATTATTAGTGAAGGCAAACAAATATTTGCAGTAGCTAGTTCGATTATTTGCAATGTAATTACGGTTTTGTTAGATTGAGTATTTATTCAATATGCTAAGTTAGAAATGAATGGTGCCGCAGTGGCTATGTTAATTGGTTGATCACTCAATGCTACATCATATTTAGGTTACATTTGATTTATGGATACTCATGGTGAGAGTAATCTTCATTTAAAAGCACTCGGTAGAATGAAGATAATTTTGCACACTGCTGGTTTTGGTAGTTTAGTATGATCAATTTTTTCATTAGGCTTACCATCCTTCTTAAGAAATGTTTCTATGGCAATTGCCGCCACTGTCCAATTAGCCATCTTGGCTTATGTTATTGGCAAAATTAATCAACGTACCGGTAGCACATACACTAATTCAGATTATCAAGACTTGTACGGGGCAGTAAACCCGATTTATAACTTATTTTATACCGCTACCATCGGTATCCTTAACGGTGGTCGCATTACGCTTTCGTATAATCATGCCACTAAAAATATGAAGCGCGTGCGTCAATCATATTGATTAATTGGTGGAATCGGCGGTGTTTGAGGCACAATATGTTTAATTGTGGTGGGTTTTGGTTTAAGCACACCACTGCTACATTTATTTGATGTTCAATCTGGTACGCCTAAATTAGACACAGGTAAATATTTACTTTGAATCGTTTTAGCAGGTCTACCAATTTTTGGTGCTCAAATGGGTGGAATGATTTTATTCCAAGGTACTAATCAATGATGAAGGGCTTCTATTTGTGGGATTATGCAAGGAATAATCTGTAACTTTACTATTTCCTTTATTATGATGGGTATTGCAATCTCTACTAATAATATTTATGTATTCCTTTGAAACACTCTTGCAGTATTGGTGGTCGCAGTAATTATTGTGGTGACTTGAAGCGCTATATATATGTACAAGCATTATAAAGACCCACCACAAACATCTATTCCTCGAGAGTATTTAGAACGATTAGGTTACACTGCACACATTTTATAATTTTGGCTTTTTGGGTTTTTTAGGTTTCTTGATTGATTTATCTTTTTTACGAGCCATCACCGTTAAAATAATCAAAATGATAATTGCTACTAATAATAAAATAGCTAAAACTATTAAAGCAATAAAAGTAGATTGGTGATTGCCTGATATTGATACAAGAGTATGTAATGTATTAATCATTAATGTTCTTCCTTGTGTTTAATTGCTTTTAAGTATTCATTCATTTTAGGTTCAATCGGATTGTTAGTATTCACTTTATAATATTGCTTATTTTTTAATTCATTGGGTAGATATTGTTGTTTTACATAAGCATTTTTATAATCGTGTGGATATTTGTAACCAGTTCTACCCAATTTAGCGGCCGAAGCATATGATTGATCTTTAATGTGCTTAGGAATGGTAAATATTTTTCCATTCTTCACATCTTCTAATGCTTCTACAATTGCAAGATAAGCTGAATTAGATTTAGGTGACAAACACATTTCAATGACAATAGACGCAAATATTTGTTTACATTCTGGCATACCAACTTCTTTGGCTGCATCACACGCCGCAATAACTCGGCTACATAGTTGTGGATTAGCTAAACCAATGTCTTCATACGCCATCGCAATCAAACGTCGACATAAAGATTCCAAATCTCCTGCTGCTAGCAATCTTGCTAAATAATATATTGCTGCATCTGGATCGCTGCCCCTTAAAGATTTATGCATTGCAGATTTG
>JAISKE010000089.1 GCA_031261045.1 Mycoplasmataceae bacterium
GAATTGGAGATATTTCCAAAATAAAACCACCACCATGAATATAAATAATCTTTTTATTATTAATTTTACCATGTCGCTTAAATTCATAGCAAGGATGTCCGTTGATAGATGTCTTTTTAATATGAAACATTCTAAAAAGAATTTTAGTGGGGGCATATTTGTCATGCTTCTGTGCAAATTTTTTAATTTTAGTAGCGGATGTTAATTTTTTCTTTTGAGTAAGTCTAAAGACCATTTCCACTATTCTGGATTTTATACTTCTTATAGCCATAATTACATCACCCTTAACTTAATTATATTATTTATGATTAATAATATTTTCTATTTGGTTCAGCGCTTGCTCACCTTCTCGCATATTGAAAATAGGATATACGTGAAACATTTCTTTACCAACAACGAAGTTGTGCGGGATATTGTGGGCTAGCAAGTTTTTATGATATTGTTCAATTTGCGCATAGAATCCTTCATTATCACCGACGAAGATAGTGATCATGCCAATATCGTGTGAATCTCCGTAGGTTGGACTATAAATTGGTTTATTAGGATCATCATTTCTGAGGTATCATTTTAAACACACTTCCAACAATTTTCAAGGTAATACAGGGTCATGATCTGCTAATTGTTTAGCAATGATAGAATTAGTTCCAAAATCAACTGGTGGTGAGATTAAAATAATTTTGCAAGGTTTAGGTAATTTGGCCAATTTAAGTTGTTGAGCCATTACTAAAGCCATATTACCACCAGCGGAATCGCCCATTAGAGTGATGTTGGCACTATCATTACTTTTTAATAACTCTTTATAAATTTTATTCAATAACTTATAGTCATCTTCCAAAGCAGAGCGGTTAGCGGTAGACAAGGGATAAATTGGTACATAGATAGTGGCATGAGTTTTATTTGCTAGACGATCGATAAAGTCTCAATGAACGAATGAAATTTCTAGAATAAAAGCACCACCATGAATATAAATAATTTTTTTATCATTAACATATTCCTTATTTTTTATTACAAAACATGGGTAATCATTAATGTTGTTCTCAGTAATATTTAAATTTCTAAAATGTTTAGCATGGGGGGTATATGATAAGTGACTCGCGATATAACGATTAATTTGTTTTTCGCTAGTTAACCCTCGTTTTTGAACTAACTTTAAAGCAGCTTCAACTAGTTTAGATTTGATGCTAGACATTAAACCCTTTAGATTGCAAGAAATTTTTAACTAATTCATTAACTTGGTTAACCGTATCTAAAGATAAAGCTTGATTAGCTAATGCTTGACATTCAATAAAAGTTAAACTGTTAATAATCTTACGAGCTTTAAGAATAGCGGTGGCACTAACAGAGAACGAATCTAAACCTAAACCTAATAGAAGGGGGATAGACAACACATCACTAGCCATTTCACCACACATTCCTACTCAATGCTTCGCACTATGCCCGCCATCAATGGTTGATTTAATTAAACTAAGTAGGGCTGGGTTATTTGGTTGATATAAATATGCTACTTTTTGAGACATACGGTCACAAGCGAAAGAATATTGAATCAAATCATTAGTACCGATAGAAAAGAAATCAGCATGCTTAGCGAACTGTTTAGCTAGTGCAGCAGAAGATGGGATCTCCACCATCATGCCTAATTGAATATTATCGCTAACCTTTTGGCCCTCTTTTTTTAATTCAGCAAATGTTTGTTCAGCAAAGGCGCGCGCTTCTTTAAACTCATCAATAGTTGCAATCATTGGGAACATAATTGCTAGTTTTCCATAAACAGAAGCACGCCCTAATGCTCTCAATTGAGTTTTAAAGATGTCTTTATGGTCTAAGCAGAAACGAATAGCACGATAACCTAAGAAAGGGTTCATTTCTGGTTCAAATTGGAAATAAAATAATTTCTTATCACCACCAATGTCCAATGTTCGAAGGACCACTAAATGTTCTTTTAAACCTTCTAAAACTGCTTTATAACCATTAAATTGTTCTTCTTCAGTTGGTCAATGGTCATTATCCATGTATAAGAATTCAGAACGATATAAACCAACACCTTCACAACCATTTTTGATGCCTAGTTCTAAATCAGCTGGCTTACCAATATTACATTCAATCAGCACTTTCTTACCATCTTTAGTAATGGTGGGTTTATTAATATATTGTTCTAGTTCTTTCTTCTCAGCTAAGAAGTTAACAGACTTATCTTTTCAAACGCTAATATCTGGTTGGATTTCTATTTCGCCACTTGAACCATCCATACCAATCATTACATGATCCTTTACATTAGATAGAATATCTTTAGTACCAAGAATTGCTGGAATTTCCATGCTACGAGCCATAATAGCGGCATGACTAGTTTTGCCGCCAATTTCAGTTATAAAACCTTTAATAAATTTTTTATCTAATAATGCAGTTTGACTTGGTGCTAAATCATGAGAAACAATAATGACTTCACGATTAATTCCAATAATATCAGGCATTTGGATATTTAATAAATTACTAAGAATTCGTTTTTTGACATCAACAATATCAGCTGCTCTTTCTTTAAAGTAGACATCAGTCATTTTAGCAAACACTTCACGGTATCGATCATAGATTTGTTGCACGACATATGGAGCGTTAAGCTTATTGTTTTTGATAATGTCTTCTACTTCTTTTTGAATTTCTGGATCTTGGATTAAAAGGATGTGTGCATCAAAGATAGCAGCCTTTTCTTCGTCTAGTTTTTGTAACACAATCTTTTTAATTTTAGTTAATTGTTCGGTACTAGCCTTTAAAGCATTTTGATATTTCAAAAATTCTTCATCAGTGTTAGTGATTGTTCGATTATCAATAGTAAAAATAGGATCTCTTAATATATATGCTTCGTTCACAGCAATGCCGGAACTGGCTCCAATTCCTTTTAATTGTTTCATTTTTTCCTCGTTAATGATATATTTATATTAATATAATAATTAGGAAGGGACAAATAATATGAAGAAACAGTCAAAAATAATTTTAGCAAGTTCGTTAGGGGCAATCGCGATAATGGGTGCTGGTTTGGCAGTTTCTATGTTATCTACTTCTTGTTCAGGGCCTAAAAAGTATACTGGAGCTAATGCCGCTAGGGATTATTTAAACGACCACAAAAAAAATAAAATTAGAGGCGAACACCTTAATGCCGCTGAATCTGTTAAAAATATAGATTATCTTTATGATCATATGGATATACAAAATTTTTATAATGGTTTAGTTTGACGTACTTGAATGAACTTAGATGATGAACCTGTACGGATTAATAGTATTCAATCTAGTGTTTATTGGCTAAAAACTGATACTACTGTAACTCAACCAGGCGATATGTCTGGACTTCCAGTTGGGGCAAATATTAAATTTAAGTTCCTTATTAGTAAGAATTCTAACGTGAAAAATGGTTACAACGTAGAATATTATTCAGATGTAACTTATACCGATAGCCATGGTGTTAAAGTTCAAATGAATCTTGATGAAAAATTTGATAAAACAAAACTTGGCTCTATTAAATGTGAAGGACCTTCATTTACACAATACACTGCTGATTTTGATATGCAAGATGCTGCAGTCGTTCTTGAAGATATACCGCTCTGAACATGAGATACCGAAGATTTAATTTGGGAGTATTAGTTATAATATTGGATAATCAAAA
>JAISKE010000058.1 GCA_031261045.1 Mycoplasmataceae bacterium
TAACTTATGCCATGATTGATAACATTACATTAAGTGGAAATTATAAAAAAGTAAAAAATGGAACAGCCGGTATTGCATGAGCCTCAGCTGACACACCAGACGGGACACCAAATTCAACGAGTATTTTTGATGCTGGTTGTCTTGCCGCCGGCGATTTAGGTTTATGATCAAATTACGTCACTTCCATTGGTTACGGTGCCTTCGATGGCTGTGCGAGTATTACTTCCATCAATTTAGGAACAACTCCTATTCTCGTCGGCAATTATGCCTTCTATGGCTGTGCGAGCATAAATAATTTTTATTTTAATAATTAGAATTTAAACGATCATACCCAACGGTATTGCTGGTGATTTTTGCTAGATTTTACTAGCTTTTAATTTTATAGTAGGGATTATTATGATTTAGATTGTCTAAATCAATAAGTTAGCGAATACGTTTTTTAAGTTATAATTAAAAGGCTAAAGGAGAAATATATGGCACAAGAAGAATTGATAAGTCCCGAAGAAATTCGGAACATGTCTGATCAGGAATGAGAAGATTACCGTAACAAGTCATGATTGAAAAAACGTGAATACTACAGTAAAGACATGCCTGAGTGATATTTGAGAAATAAAGATAGTTTTATCCAATTTCTAGAACGTCAAGCACAAAGAAAAAATAGACGTTAGTCCATTTCAACTTAGAATAACCACTTTGGTGGTTATTTTTTTAATCATCTAATTTAATTTTCTTAATTAATTGCTTGTAGGCGGGTAGGTATTGTTTAACAACATCTCAGAATTTGCTGGAATGATTTGGTTGATATAGGTGCGCTAGTTCATGCACAATGACATAATCCACCACATCTTGTGAGCAACTACCTAATTGCAAGGCCAATGTTACTTGCTTCTTATGATAATCACAAACGCCTCATTTACTTACCATCCACTGAAATTTAAGATTAGCATTCACTTGCATTTGCTTAGAGCGCTCTTTAAATTTCTTAGTGATTCAAGTAACTGTTTGATCTTGGTAAATGCTTTTAATTAAGGCTAACTTATCTTCTAACTTTTTAAGTTTAAGATATATCTTATGTCCAATGATTTCATATGATTTACGATTAGATTCTACAATATCGATTAAATATTTCTTACCAAAGATGTGAATGTAGTTTAATTGATCGTCTATTAATTGCTTATTTTGCTTTTTATTAACAAAATCATTCATGCGTTCAATGTGTTGTTTAATAAACGATTCTAATTTTATTTCACTAATAAATGGTGAAGCAATTACTTCAATTTGATGTAGGCGATTAACTCGAATATAAATATTTTTATTATTTTTTACAATAAGTTTATACATGATAAATTTACCATTGACATAAATATGTTTAATGGTATAGTTCATGTTGTTAGTCATTAATAATTATCCTTTTGACGTTTGAAGTTAATTTGATTTTTGGAAAAGTAAACTCTAGTGATATCTTCAAATGTAAAACCCAAGCCATAACCCAAAGTTAAATACAGGGTGTATCACTCTTTAATCTTCTTTGGGTCATCTAATTTATTAACATAAGAAAATAATTGTAAAAAACTCTCGGTGATTTCGCGTTTGTTTAATAATTTGATATTATCAGCAATCTCTATAGAACCATCAACATTTTTCGCAATCGATAACGAAGTTATAAAGTGAATACCATCAGCATACTCTTCTAAAATTACTTCCCTAGTAGAAGATGGTTTAACTGATCAAAATTTAAAGGATCTTACTTCATTAGCAAGTTCCGCTAATTCTACAAATAGTGCTAACTTTAATTCTGGATAAACTAAGTCATAAGTAACGTGGTGATTATTATGGATAGATTTATCCAATAATTTTTGAGTTTCAATAATATCTTTTAAATCAATGCGCATGTTTAAACCATCTTTAATGGATCAACTAGTCTATCAAAATCTTTAGATGTAACATAACCTAAAGCTAAAGCTGCTTTCTTTAGAGTTAATTTATTTTTGTAAGCGTATTTAGCAATCTCTGAAGATTTCTCATAACCAATGTAGTCCGCTAAAGCCGTAACTAACATTAATGAGTGACGGACATAGTGATCCATACGTTCGTGATTAATCTTAATACCATCAACACAATGAACGGTGAACGAATGAATCATTTCACTAAACAAAGTTATTGACTGAATAAAGTTTTGCATTAAAACCGTACCAAAAGTATTTAATTCAAAGTTACCTTGACTAGCTAAAAAAGAAATTGTCGTATCATGCCCCATAACTTGTCCACAAATCATCGCCATACCTTCACATTGGGTAGGATTTATTTTGCCAGGCATGATAGAACTACCAGGTTCATTAGCTGGGATAGTAATTTCACAAAAACCACTACGTGGACCGCTGGCTAAGAAACGTACATCTTGCGCAATTTTATAAATATTTGTTGCTAATGCTTTTACTGCACCGTGCACAAACACAAATGAATCCTTACTTCAACATCCATGATATTTATTAGGTGTGGGAGTTAAATAATTAGATTTTAAAATCTTATTCATGAAAGCAACGCAATATTTATCATAACCTTTTGGGGCTTCAAACCCTGTACCAACAGCGGTACCACCCATGTTACTTGGATAGAAAGTTTTCATTGCTGTTTTAATCATTGCTAAAGCATTTTGCAAAGAATAAGTTCAACCACTAACTTCTTGACCAAAAGTAATTGGTAATGCATCTTGAATGTGAGTTCTACCCATTTTGACAACGTGTTTACCATGTTCTTCTAATTTCTTACAACTAGCTATTAACCCATCAACGGCAGGAAATAATTTTTTATTAAGTAATGTTAAAGCACAGATGTTCATCGCGGTTGGGTATACATCATTAGTACTTTGAGACATATTACAATGATCGTTCGGATGCACAAAATTCTTTTTCTTAGCAATTTCATTCGCGCGGTGAGCAATAACTTCGTTAACAT
>JAISKE010000047.1 GCA_031261045.1 Mycoplasmataceae bacterium
CAGCAAGACATTATTGAGTAATACGAAGTATTACTTAAACAAGATTAAAATTAATCCTAAATTTAAAAATAAGATTAGTCTTTATAGGGAAATGAATGAGTAAATATCTTTATCAGAATAAATGGGTCTCTTTAAAAGAAACTGAACGCGGGTTTGTTTACGGTGAGCGTAAGAATACTAATTCCACCGCCACGCTACTTTATCGTCTTATAAAAGGTAAGTATGAATTCTTGCTAAGGTATCAACCCCTACCTGAACTTAAAGTACCTAAATACGAAAGACTAACTTGAACCACTCTTTACCCATGTTGTGTTACCGGTTCTTTAGAGGAAAACGAGACACCAGAAGAGAACTCTATTAAGGAAGTGTGAGAAGAAACAAATTATATCATTCGTAAGAATGATATAAAAGCACGCGGAATTGCCGTAGCTTCCACACAGATGAACGAGGCAGTTTATACGTTTATCGTAGACATCACAAAAGCTAAGTTTGACAAGAAAGAAACTGGCGACGGTTCAATCTTCGAATCTATTTCTAAAAACAAATGGGTTAATCATAAAAAACTATTAAGCATTCTAAATGACGATAAAGAAATTTATCTATCATCTTTGGCAAGCGCTTATTTGTTATTTCAAAAAAGTATTCTAAAAGCCAAGGTATAATCTTAATTATGAAAAAAGACAAACCAGTTAAAGAACATAAACCGTTAGATGAGCTAACAAAACGCCGAATTGTGTATCTTTCAGTTGCTGGCGGCATCGCTTTATTGTGCTTGATTGCCATGATCATTTGTATAGTTTATTTGAGATAAACGACTTTTAAATCAACGCGAAACATTATCTCTAGATAATGTTTTCTTATTTACTTGAATGTAAATATAAGTCAATAAAATCAATATTTTTCTAGGTTTTTGATAATTTTAATTAAATTATTTTAATTTTTGTGCATATGTATATATAATCTTAAGTGTATCAAAGTGGGAGAAAGTGGAATATGGTATTTTTAGGAACCTTCAATCATACATTAGACGACAAAAATCGTTTAGCTTTGCCTTCTAAATTTATTGCTAAATTACCCAAAGAAATCTACATCAGTAAAGGATTTGATGGTTGCTTAGAGATCCGTACACCCGATGAATTTAACAAACGTTATGAATTTTTAATGCAATATTCAGAGAATAAGAAAGCTAGTCGTGATGTGGCTCGTACTTATTTCTCTAACTCAAGAGACATTGAAATTGATAAAACTAAAAGAATCCTATTACCAAGTGAATTAATTGAATTAGCACATATTAAGAAGAATGTGATGATTATTGGTGTTGGTAACAAGATTGAGATTTGAGACGAAGTCGCTTTCAAGAAATTCCAAAAGGCAGCTAACGACACTTACGAATCAGTGGCGGAGAAGTTAGATGATCAGACCAATTAGTTTGCATGCACCCGTCCTTTTAAACGAAGTGATCCAGTCACTTAACATTAATCCTCACGGTGTCTACGTGGACGGCACAGCTGGCAGGGGTGGTCATTCGCAAGCGATCCTTAATAAATTAACTGATGGTAAACTAGTCTGCATGGATACAGATCAAGAAGCCATCATTTATTTAGAGGATTTATTTGGTAAACAAGCAAATGTAACCGTGGTTCGTGACAACTTTAAAGATTTAAAGAATGCACTTTACAATTTGAACTTACCGATGGTTGATGGGATTTTATTAGACCTTGGCGTGTCTAGTCCAATGTTTGATGACGCTACTAGAGGCTTTAGCTATCACCATGACGGTCCTTTGGATATGCGTATGGATCAAACTCTAAAGCTTGATGCAGCCTTTGTTGTTAACAAATACGATGAAAGACAATTGACCACCATGTTCAAAATGTATGGCGAAATTACTAATTGTCGTCCAGTTGTGCAAGCAATTGTGGATTACCGTAAACATGCCGAAATTAAAACAACTCAGACATTAGTTGATATCATCAAAGGTTCGGTTAATAAGAAAGAATTATTTAAAGATAAACACCCAGCTCGCAAATATTTTCAAGCAATTCGTATTGAGGTAAACCAAGAATTACACAATTTGAAAAAAGTAGTTTCCGACATTCCGGATTTATTGAAGCCTAAAGGCAGGGCTGCCGTAATCACCTTCCACTCACTTGAAGACCGGATTGTGAAACAGGGATTCCATAAAAAGACTGTGAGTAGCATTCCGAAGGAAGTCCCCTTGATGGATCAAAACATCAACTTCAAACTGGTGAATAAAAAACCCATTGAAGCTACCCCAAAAGAAATTGAAGAAAACCACCGCGCCAGATCGGCCAAATTAAGAGTTATAGAAAGGATAAAATAATATGTACAATTTAAAAGAAGTTTACGCAACCATCTCATTTGATTATGATAAGATTCGTTTGTTAGTTGTGGAACAAAAAGACAACGGTCGTATTAATTGTCTTTACTATAATCACTTACAAATATCTTACTTAAACGAGGATTTAAGTTTTAACTGCACTTCTAAATTAGTAGAAACTGTAGACAGTTTGGTTAGACAAGCTGACAAATTCTTGTCAACTAACATTAAACGTTATATTCTTAACATTTCATGTCTGCCATTAAAATCAGTTAACTTGAAGAGCTCTGAATCGTTAATCTTCGGACCGCTTAACAACGCCACCGCTACCAATTGTGTTAACCGCGTTTTAGATAGTGGCAAGAATGTTCACGAAATGCTTTTACAAGTAATTCCAAGTAAATGATATGTGGATGGTAAAAGCTATGATGTATTTCCTGAAGGAACTATTGGGAAGAAGATTAGTTTTGATTATGTAGGGTTAACTTGTTCGGTCAAAGTGGTCAATCAATTTATTGATTTACTAAATACTTTGAATGTTAAAGTGTTAGCGACAACTTGCAATAGTTTATGTTTGAATGCTTGTAATATTGCTAAAAATAATGCTGTAATTGTGGACGTTAAATATACTAGAACATTAATTAATGTTTACGATGAGAATGGTTATATAAAATATATTCACGAATTACCAATTGGCTTTATGGCTTACATGGCTAATTTAAAAAGAATCTTAACTATTCCACAAAACGTTGACATCATTGATATTGTTAAAAAAATACGCAGTATGAATGAGATTGATGCAAACATTCCATTAATTAATTTTCACGGCGATAACTTTTTAGAAATTAAAGAGGCTACTGCTAGCAATATTTTAGCTGCAGTGCACCACGCTAACAAAAAAATGTTGGACGTGATTTACAATGCAATTGTCGATGTTAGAAAACAATTCCCTGATTTACCAAAGGTAGTTCGTGTGAATGCCATTGAAGAATTTGTCGAAGTAAGTTCTTACCTTGACA
>JAISKE010000090.1 GCA_031261045.1 Mycoplasmataceae bacterium
AATAACCGTGGATTTTATGATATATAATATTTTTAATCTTAGGAGCCATATATTAGTTATGAAAACATGAAAAAAAGCCATTAGTCTTATTAGTTTCGCCATTCTCGCGGGGGGGGGAATTGCTAGTGTACCGCTGATTGTAACGAGTTGTGCAAAGAACTCCAAAGCTGCTTCAATTGCTATTCTTAATAAAAATGATCTAGCGTCACAATATACTGGGTATTTTCATACATTTTCTGCTACACCAACATTGATTTGTGTAAATAATAATGAAACTCCTGTTAATGCAACATACACTGTTGCTCCGGAATTACCTGCAGGGTTAAGTATTAATAAAACGACAGGATCCATTTCCGGCATTCCTGCATCATTCTCCACTACAAAATCGTACACTATTACGGCTACATATGAAGGGTTCACAGACACTGTATCTACTAACATTAGCGTTGTTGATGCCTTATCAATTGATTCTTTAGTTAGCACTGAATATTTAGTGACTGGCAATATATACGCTTCGCGTGACAACGTAATTACAGTTGGACACAATTTATTAAATTTAGCAGCATACGCTGCCGCAAAGGGCTATGATGGAAATGATTTTATAATTGACGGTACAGTTAATTTCGGAATTATGATAGGTTTTGATCAAAATATAAATTTATCAGGTACTAGTAATGCGTTGCTAAATTGCGTTGCTACAGCCCACGATGCGGTCGGGATTGTAGTTGGTTCGACGGATAACCCTACACTAGGTCAAGATATTTACCAAGGTAATATGAACATTTATCCAAGTGTTGCAGTAAACGTCGTTTCTTCTGATATCACTTCGCTTGTCAACGTTTACGGAGTACTATGTTCTTCAACTTCTCCTGGTTCTACCCAAAGCGTTAATGGAACCTTTACACTTTCTGCCGTGTCAACAAATAGTAGTGTCTACGGAGTAGGTTTTGATATCGCTGATGGTAGTATCACTATAGGAGGCATTTTTAACATTTTCTCTGCTGGTGCTGCTGCTATGGGTGCATACTTCAGCCATACTGTTGATGGTTCAACTCAAACTATCGACGGCGTTTTCGTAATTACTGATAGTAACAACGCTAATGACGGGCGCCTTGACTCCCTTTCATTTTCTGAATCTGCGGGGATGGCTTATGGTGTTTTTTCCAATGATACGGCTGGCGGTTCTACTCAAATTATCAGTGGTACATTCAGCATTTCTTCTTTCAACATTGCTGCAGGTGTTATGTTTCAAGATGCAGCTGGTGCTGTCACAGTTAACGGTGCATTTACTATTTCTGCTGTTACTGTTTTCGGAGTAGGTATTCAAAGACACGCTGGTAGCGCCGAAATTACTGGTGTCTTCACCGTGTATGGTTCTTCTGATGTTGGCGGAGTGTCTCTTGGCAATCCTGTTACCGGCACCATATCTGGCTTACCAACTTTCTTTTCAAACAAAACTGATGGTGGCGATTGAATTACAAATGGCAAAACTGAAAACTGAAACGGTGTACTATGTTCCACCGCGACAACACAAGCTGATATCAACCTAAGTTTACAATCTATCTATAACACTCCATCAGTTGCTTCTCATAATTATTACATTATGGTTATTGAAGCTGCAACATGGAATAGTAAAATTGACTTTAATTACGCATATCGTCAAAGTTTATCTACTTATGTCGGCACTTTACCTAATTCGTCTGTTGGTAAGATTTGATTAGATGCAATACTGCTACAAACTTGATAAAATTATTACATCGTAAGTGCTAATTATAAAATCTCTTATGAACAAAAGTAATAACTTAATTTTAAGCCTAAATGCAATTGGCTTTATATAATTTTATTATGGACTACGCTAAGAAATCACTGGAACTACATCGTAAATGAAAAGGGAAGATTGAAATAAAATCTAAAGTCAATGTTAAAACGGCAACAGATTTAGCTTTAGCTTACACTCCCGGGGTAGCGGCACCATGTTTAGCGATTGCGAAGAAACCGCATGAAAGTTTTAATTTAACCGCTCGTGGTAATTTAGTGGCCGTAGTTACTGATGGATCAGCTGTCTTAGGTTTAGGCAATATTGGTGCAGCTGCTGGTATGCCGGTGATGGAAGGCAAATGTGTTTTATTTAAGCAATTCGCAAACGTGGATGCGGTGCCAATTTGCTTAAACACGCAAAAGGTTGACGAAATCGTTAACATTGTTAAAGCGCTGGAGCCTTCATTTGGTGGAATTAATTTAGAAGACATTGGCTCACCAAGATGTTTTGAAGTAGAAACTAGATTAAAAAGGGAATTAACCGTTCCTGTAATGCATGATGATCAACACGGAACGGCAATTGTCGTAGCTGCCGCTTTAACTAATGCGATTAAAGTTGCTCATAAAGCTAAAGGTAATCTAAAGATTGTAATTAACGGTGCAGGTGCGGCAGGTATTGCCATTGCTAAATTATTATTAATGATGAAGTTCGGTAATGTGGTGATGGTGGATCGTATTGGTATTCTTAATAAGAACAATAAATCACTACCTGCTCATCATATGGATATTGCGAAAATATCTAATAAGTATAATGAAACTGGTCTGTTAAAAGATGCTTTAGTAGATGCTGATGTCTTTGTTGGTGTATCTGCTGGTAACATCGTTTCTTACGAAATGGCCATGACCATGAATAAGAATGCAATTGTATTCGCGATGGCTAATCCAATTCCGGAAATATTACCAGAAGTCGCTAAGAAAGCGGGCATTTGCGTAATGGGTACTGGTAGAAGCGATTTTCCAAACCAAATAAATAACGCCCTCGTCTTCCCTGGCATGTTTAGAGGCACATTTGACGCCCACGCCAAGCAAATCACCGACAAAATGAAAATCGCTGCTGTAAACGCGATTGCTAGTTTAGTGAAGCCTAGTGAATTGAATAAAAATTATATTATTCCTAGTCCATTAAATAAAAAAGTCGTGCCCGCAATTGCTAAGGCTGTTGCGAAAGCTGCACACTAGATCATTTTCTTAGGATCAACTAGTTTATTGAATTCTGATTCAGAAACATATTTTAATTTTAAGGCTGCTTGTTTTAAAGTGGTGCCGTTCTTGTGGGCGTACTTGGCAATCTCCGCCGCTTTGGCATAGCCAATCTTGGGGGATAATGCCGTAACTAACATTAAAGAATTATCTAAGTTGTGCTGAATCTTTTCTCTATTAGCGGTAATATCAACAACACATTTTTTAGTAAATGAATCCATAGCATCTGATAGTAATCTGATCGATTGTAAAGCATCATAAGCAATTAAAGGCATAAATGTATTTAATTCAAAATTACCTTGGCTTGCCGCAACTGATATTGTGGTGTCATTACCAATAACTTGTAAACAAACCATCATCATCGCTTCACATTGAGTGGGATTAACTTTACCAGGCATGATGGAGCTTCCCGGTTCATTTGCTGGAATATTTAATTCACCAATACCAGCTCGTGGGCCACTGGCTAGAAATCTTACATCGTTAGCTACCTTATACAAAGAAGTTGCTAATACCTTTAGCATGGAATGCGACGCCGCTATTCTTTCTTTGAAAGCTAAACCATCAAATTTGTTATTCATTGGTTTGAATGGAATATCGTATATGGATGCTAAGTTGCTAATTGCTTTTTTATCAAAGTTTTTAGGTGTATTTAACCCAGTGCCAACAGCGGTACCACCTAAAGGTAATTCATATAAATATTTTAGTGAATCTTTAACTAAACTTAAACAACTTTCTAAACTTGTTCTTCATCCAGAAATTTCTTGCCCTAAAGTAATTGGGGTCGCATCTTGTAAGTGCGTACGACCGATTTTAATAACTTTGCTATATTTTGTTTCTAGAACTTTTAAAGCATTAATTAATTTTTGCGCATTAGGTAACAAACTTTCGTTTATTTTTGCGGCCATCGCTACATGGATTGCAGTGGGGAATACATCATTAGAGCTTTGCGACATATTAACATGATCGTTAGGATTAATCATTTTTGCTTTTAATATTTTCATGTTAGCGTAGTTAGCAACTACTTCGTTAACATTCATGTTAGTCTGCGTACCACTACCGGTTTGTCAAATCTTTAGAGGAAACTCGTTGTTAAGTTTATTACTCATGATTAAATCACAAACTTTAACAATCGCATTCGTCTTGTTACCGTCTAGCTTCTTAAAACTTAAATTGGCTTGGGCTGCAGCCATCTTAATTGCCACAATTGCTTTAATTAAAGAGTGGGGCATCGTTTCATGACCAATCACAAAGTTTTCTAAACTACGCTGGGTTTGGGCGCCTCAATATTTACTATTCTCAACTGCGATTTCTCCAAGGGAGTCTTTTTCAATTCGTTTACTCATAACATAATAATATTAACATACTATTTGTATAATTAAGCATGCGTTTAATCGGAATTG
>JAISKE010000032.1 GCA_031261045.1 Mycoplasmataceae bacterium
TAAATAAGTGTTAATGAAGTTAGCGGTATTTTGTCAAGCAACGCAAGGGAAGAAGTATGATTCAGTCTTAACACGGTTATCTTGGGTTGCAATCGTGATTCGTGCTTGAGCGTTACCGGTTTTAGTAGTGTATGATTCCGGATCCGCTACTAATCGTCCTACTAGAAATACCTTATTCATTTATAGGTTCTTTCTTGAAATCCATCGCTTCTAATTCAGCTTGGGCCTTCATCTTTGCTTCTTTTTCGGCTTTGTAACGAGCTTGTCTTTCGGTAAACTTTTTTAGTTTCTCCGCAGACTCTTTAACTTTTGCCGGGTTAGCTAATGCACGAGCACCATAGTCTTTGTCTAAATTAATAATTAAGTGGGTTAACACTGCTTTATTAATTAATGCTAATCTACGGAACTCTGCGATGTTAGCGGGAACCTCAGATTCAAAGTTATATTGCAGGTATCAACCTTTAGATTGTCCTTTAATATTGAATGCTAAGTCTCTTAAACCAAGCTCAGTTAATTGGAAGTCTTTGCTACTGTCGATGATTTTTACTAGTTCTTTAATTGAAGCTTTTGCAGCTTTATCGTCTAGCGAGCCATCAACAACTAGCATAATTTCATATTTTGCCATATTGTATTAATGTTCTCCTTATGGGTATTACCTATACTTAATTCAGGTAAAGAATTACATCTAAAATTTTAAATGCTTAGATATTATATAGATTTTTAGAGTTAATTGATTTATTTTTCTCTAACCTTGGAGAAGAATACGGATTGTAATTACAAAGTTCGTAACATTTCTAGTTTGGTGTGAGACATTTTGAAAAATTCAGAACCTCATGTAGGGTATTGTGATAATTCAGTTTAGGGTCAAGCACATTCCCACTTTGGTGCGGAGGACATTCACTTTCTTTTCGTGCTTAATTTTACTACGAAACCACAAAATTAGTTTATAAAACAGTCTTTTATCGAGACATGTCAGACTCGCACAATAATTTTAAAGGACTCCACTAAATTTTTTAAAAGCTGTGGATCGTTCGAAAAAGAGAAGATTGTAAACCAATAATGGTGTTGATACCATTATATTACATTCACATTTGTGAAGAACTGCTCTTAGATGACCTAGAAGAACGTGATGTTGATGAATGCTTTTTCTTCGTAGGAGAACCAACCTTCTTTTTAGAATTGTTTATTTCTGATACATGATTTGTAAATAGACTTGCAAAGCAACAAAATAAAACGCAACAAATAGTAAAAATAATCATTAAAGAGGAAGCAGCATTCTTAAGTATGTTTGCATGTAACATAACAAAAATAGCAGATAGTAATATCATTAATAATGTAGAAATGATAAAAAATAATCATTCAATCAAACGAGTTTTATTTGAACCGCTTGTTACAAATAGCAAAGATGTCACAATGACTCACATAAAAATTAACAATATACACAATACATTGCAAAAATTATGAGCAAAACCAGAGTAACTATGCTTGGTTAAACCTAAAAATATGTATAAGGATACAAACGCGAATACAAAAACTAATGATATAACTACACCACTAAGTTTAGCCATTCTAATTCTATTATTTTGTGAAAAATCTGAGTTAGCCAAAGATACCTTTGCTACAATGTAACTTATTATAGTGAAAACCAAAAACACGGCAACCATAAATGTTGCTCATGGTCAATCTCCGAGAGCGGTCGCGTCGTGCTCTACGTCCCCTATGTAAATGCTTTTTAAAAAGAATAATCTAAAAGGAGTTTGATATTCCGCATCGTTTAAATTAACGGGAGACATATATCCTCAGTCATAATATCCCCATGTCAAATAGACATTAACAATCAAGAAAGTTACCGCAACAGCAGAAGCGACTCAACATAAGATATATATAAATGGTTTCACAACAATATTACCACGTTTAGCATTAGTATACATTCATAAATTCATGCCCGCTACACAGCCCGTAATTATAAAAGTTCACCCAATAGAATCCATAGCTATTTGAGCAGGAACATATATTCGCAAGCTTTGTGGATTTTTTAATTGGATAAATTCTATTCAAGAAATTAAAATGATAATAGCGCCAGCGACAACGAATAAAGTTAAGAAACTACGTAAAATGAATAAAAAAATTCCACCACGATATTGATTATTTGTGTTTTGTTTTTTAATTTTCATCTTGCTATTATATAACGTAATAAATAAAATAAACAAATTTCTATTGCGCTACAGAACTGAGACCTACTGAAAAAACAACAAACATTATTATATTTTGCTATAAAAGTTAATATAATGCTTGTATGGCCGATGTATTAATAAAAATTGATGATGAATTATTAAAAGAATTTGAAAAGATTTGTTTGGAAATAGGATTAGATACGCAAACCGCTTTTTTTGCTTTCGCAAAAACGGTTGTGCGTTCTAAAGGATTGCCGATTGGTATGTTTAATGCAAAACCTTTTAATGAAGAAGAAATGAAAAGAATAATAGACAGTTTAAAAACATTTAAAGAAAAAATGGAACAGTTAAAAGTTATTCAAACTGAAAAGACTACGAAATAAATGCATGAATCAATTCAATTGGAACGGTTGCATATTAATTTGTTAATGCAATAAATTTTTCGTGGAGCGGAAGACAAATTAACAATACATACAGCATATTTATAATAAAAATGCTCATTGGCTTCCTTTCTAATTTATGTTATATAAAAGCTGTTGGAGATAACTTCGGTTCATACAGTTTACTCATTGTTGTAAAAAATAGATGTATAATAATTACGCAAGAAATTAACATTTTTTATAGCTTAACAAAAAATACAACAAGGAGTATTACCATTCATGAAAGATTCGATAATTCAACAAATATTATGAATGGTGGGTATTTTTTTTGTCGCTATTGGAGTGACAGTATTTATAGGTTCTTTTGCGACAAGTATCGTTGATACGCGAGCATATTATGTTGCGGCTACTGTTTTAATCAGTATTGGAACTATACTCTTGGGTATTTCAATCATTATAAAAATTAGAAAATTTTTCGATGATGATACCACGCGAGACACAACCGTTTCAAAATAATACTTTAAAACCGCAAAAAAATTAACGCCTAGATTAAACTTTTTCTTTTGTAGATGCCGTAATAGGTATAGGAAAACGATTCCGATGTTGTTTTCACATTAGCATCTCTTGAATGAGGGATGTATTCTTTAAAATAGCATCGTCAGTTAAATGACCGGCGCTCCCTAAAGAACTACAGGCTAATCATTTTTCTCTAGTATCTGTAAAAATAATTTTCTTAACATCATTTAGGTTGCTAGATTTATATAACACCTGTTTGATTACAAAAGAACCTCAATCAGTTGTATTGTTGTAATAAGACTCAATAAATTCCTTTTGCTCAGGGGTTGGTTGTAATTTTGTTAATTTTATTTGATCTAGATGTTTGTAAAATTTTACAATAGTATCTGGAATTTGCAAAATAGTTGGGTCAAACAATAATTGACTTCACGTATTTTTTTGCATTGTTGGATCGTTTATATGCGCCGCAGAGAAATGAGATTGCAATCAAGGGGTAAGAACTTTAGAAAAAATATTATAAACTGATGACAAAATATACTCGGAGACGGAGTGACATATATCCATAGGTGTCAACGTCGATGTGGGTTGAACTTGTTTCTTTTTTTTGTTCATAGCATAAATATAATACTATAATATTTGCAAAGAAAAAAAATATATGAACAAACCAAAGATATTGTCTACAGTAGACCCGACATCCTGCCCTAAATGCGGTTCCCGCAACATTACATCAGACACCATGGACGTCAAAAATGACATGATTGATTTTATTTGTAAGGCGTGTGGATATGCTTGACAACATAAAAAAGTTTCACAAGAGGTCGTTGGTAAAGTAAAAGAGTTCCAAAAACTTAAAAAAAACAACGATGAATATTTTTATAAACAACTTGCATTATCCAAAAAGATTAGTAATGCTTTTTTTGATTATTGTTATTTAAGAGATAAAATTGTACGTAATTGGAGCGACGACGGCAGCATTAAATCATTGTCTGCATACAAAATTGTGTCGGACATTGATAAAAAAAATGTAAAACTTTTTTACTTAAATGAAAAAAAATATTGGATGAATTTAAGTAGAATAAATAATATTTTTAAACCATTATGTCAACTTAACGTTCGATTAATAGCTATTTACGAAAAAAAATCTATATTAACTGGAAATATTGTATCAACTAGAATGTATAAGCCTTGTATAAGATATTCTTTAATTACTTGACCTTCTACGGTTACTAGTTTATTAAACTCCGACGATGCTTTATCACAAATCAAAACTTACAAATGATCATGAGCCAATGATAACCATTATTCGATTTACGCATACCAAACATCTATTCCTTCTAGAATCGGATTAAATCTTATAGATTCTAATAATAAGGCTCTACAAACATATATTGAAGCAGATATTGTTGAAATTAATAATCTTATTTTAAAATAATTCTGATTCACAAAATTAGTGAATGAAAGAGTTAACACTTTTTGAATATAAGCATTCATACTATATAAAAATTCGAAACGAATATCATTAGATCTAGCCAAAACTAATCTGGGAAATTTGAATCCAATTTAATGGTTTGGCCCATATTTTTGTTTTTCCCTTTGTTAGGAAGGGCGGGCTTAGATGGCTTGTTAGTCTCACGAGAGGGATGCTTGGTACTAGCCGTTGTGATAACGAGGTAGATAGTTAAACATCAAAATAATAAATCAATACCCAGCATTACTAGAGCAATGATTCCGTAAGCGGTAAATTTAATGGTATAGTCTTCAGTCCTCACAAAACTAATGCTGTCTGATTTTATTACGTTTGCTTGAGCTAAGATACCAATCAATGTATATATTCCCAATACCACCGCAGCAAATAGCGCTATAATTACAACGAGTCTTAGGTTCAAATTATACCTACCTATTTTTATAATATTTTTCGATTTGCTAAACATATTTTCTCCATTGGATTTGTATTAAGCATTATATGTTAATATGGCTTTTATGAATAAAAATCTCTTGACTATGTTTTACTTGTGGATTGTATTCATAATCTGCAATAGGGTTTACATGGATTCTTTAAAGAATTAACTTATATCAAGTATAATATTTTATTATGACAAGAAAGAAAAAAATAAATATTATTTTAGGTATATGTATGCCAACGATTATGGCGAGTGGGGCTATTTGTTCGTCGCTATACTTGACTTCGTGTTCCAAAAAACCCCAAGACTATAAAGCCACTTGAAATTCGTATTATCGTGTTCGTGACAATATTTTTGCCTCATATAGGAAGCAATTGAAAGATCGACAAATACCAGATGATGAAATTACTCAACTTGTTGCTGATTGTCAACAAAACTTCAATAACGACATAGCAGCAAAATACGAATTAAACGGTACGCCACAAACGGCTTTAGAAGCCGCAGAATATTTTGGATATCATTGAATAGGATATGATGGGAAAAGTATTGGTATTCAATGTGCCGATTGAGAAATGATTTCATATTACACAAAGAAAATGGTGCAAAGCATTACCAATACTATTCACAGATCTAAAATGTCTAGTAATAAGCAAAACGCCGTAATAAATAAAATCACCAGCTATGTGAATCAATCAATTGCCTATTGTGAAAAACAAGGATTAAGTAACGAGCAAACTCTACAATATTTAAAAGAACACCAAGCTGATATATTGTCTGAATTTGAGAAAGATCAAGCTAATGAAATAGCAAGAGATGAATTAGTTAGTTTTATAAACGATGGGCATCTAACGGCTAAAATTAATCAAGTGGGCGAAACTTTTTTTGATACTGTTGATACGTCGATAGGGGTAGAGGAATTATTAACGCCATATGCTCCTAATGGATCGCAAGATGGTCAAGATGTTTTGCCGGTACTGCATGGGGCGAATATTAATAATAATCCGTTAATACTATGTACTCAAGATGGAATTCAAAGTCCGATTAGCGATGGTAGTATGCAAAGTGTTGGTCAATACCATTTTAGATTACATGCTAAAATAGTTAATATTGATCACTTAGACCAACAAGTTACTATTAAATATGGGGCGGATGCTCAATATGGCGATAGTCAATGACTCGCCACCCAATGATTAGACAATGATCACAATGTAACCTATACATTTCATTCCAGTCCAGCAAAAGATAAGGCTGATGCAGAGGCTGCTATAAAAGCAATCTTTGGCAATGATATCCCTGCCGTTTTTCGACTTAAAACATACATTGATCCTACCGACCAACAAGAACATCCGGCTATGTTGGATACGATTAGGGCGTTAAATATTAAAGAAGGAGTTGACCCAGTAAGGTATGATCCCATTAGCACAGTGGTTGTAGCAGATTATAATGACAAAACTAATCAACCAACTTCTGCCACTATGGTGCCTGGTCATACTATTACTGCTACAGTTACTAAAATTTCTGGTGGCCTGCCTCACAACGAATTTGATTTTAAATTAAATTGTTTAGATAATGGTGTATCCAATTATTATGATGTTGCCGCAAGAACATATACATCTGATGAAATTCAGACGCAACCATCAACCAACCCGGCACTAATTCTTGAGGCACAAGCAAAATATAAAGCTGTTGATACCTTGGGTCAAGCTTACAATCAAGAAATGATTGATCATTTGTCCGAGGCTGATTTTAAACAAACTTTGTTACTTTCACTTAATGTTACTGGAATAGTTCTTACCACCGCTTCAATTGCGTTTGATATCGTAACTTTGGTTTCTACGCTGGGTGCCGATGCTGAAGCATGACTAGATTTAGCTTTGTGTGGAATTGATTTAGGTCTTTCAATTTATTCTTTAGTAGAAACCGCAAAAGTTATTGATAAGGTAAGAAGTGCTAAGGGAATCATTGAAACATTATTTGAAGGTAAAGCTAGAATTGATAATAAAACTTTAGATAAGTACCCTAATTTCTTTAAATCTTGACAAACTGTGATTAATTTTTCATATGATGACATTGAAAAAAATAAGAATAGTCAAGATACTATTGAAGGGTATATAGCACAACTAGATGAAGTATATGCTGCGGCTTCTGAGGACAACGAACCATCTGATTCGCAAGTGCACAGTTTCTTTGAATATTTTGAGCCAAATACGAATCAAGTTGCGGGTATTTTAGAATTTGTTGTATGAGGAGCATCAGCACTATTGTTTATTAATACTGTGCGGAAATCCATCATCGCGCCTCCCGGAGAGGCAATGCCTGCAATGGAAGGTATTCAAGTAGTTATGGGAATTATTGGATTATGCATGACTTGGATTACATTCAGTATTGATAAATACATGTAACGACGGCTTTAAATAACTTAATTAAAAATACACATGAAAATTGTGTATTTTTTAATAGTTATTAAATTAGAGATGTCATACATATTTATTTATAACTACCTTCAAAATAGAGGTTACTTATGAATTTGTATACGTAGTTAATATTTAATATATAATTTCAACATGAAAATCAAAATATTTACTTTTTTTTCTTTGGGAACGATATTATGTTCAATGACTGCTATAGCAAGTTCTTCATGTTCGCAAAAATATTCTATCCCAGAAAGTTTTATTGGAGCCATAAGCGAAAATACTCCAATAAAATATACAGGAGATTCTAATGTCACCAACATTTCACAATTGTCTTTTATGTTGACGTTTTTTAATAAAAATAAAGATATTATTTGATCTAATAATATAAATAAAGTGATTTTAGAGAAATTAACACTATGTGAAAATGACACTATTTTACAAACAGCTGATGTTGAGAATTTTGAATGAGTTAATAATGTACTTTGTTTAAAAAGCGGATTAGAATTTAATACGAATGATTGAAATGATACAGGCACAAATTTATTAAATTCTAACAAGCAATATCATTTTGAAATATTCATTAAAGTGAGCGGATTTCATTTACACTTTGATAATGTTTTATTTACAACCCCTAACATATTAAGCGCGCGAACACTATATAATGTGCACGACACATTAGCACAAGGAGACGATCAATTCATTCCGTTTCCGTATATAGACCGAGAAAACCCAAATAACTATGGGGACGTTCAATGATATGTAGGAGCCATTGGTTTTCACGGAAAATTACCAACTTTTATTGCTCACGCTCACGACTATTCTGCTGGAACATGAACAAATCCTAATGGTAATGATATGGGGGAACACAATGTTGTAGATGGCCAATTTACCGCTTATATTGATGCTCATACTTCTGACGGTCTAAATTATAATTTTTATTCCGCTGCTTGTAGTTATGATAAT
>JAISKE010000051.1 GCA_031261045.1 Mycoplasmataceae bacterium
TTGATTTTAAAAATCATTCATCTGGGAAGATAAACCTTTCTGGGATATTTGTTCTCTGCGCTCAAACGGGCCAAACATGTTGTTGCATGTTTAATGAAACACCAACTGGGGAATTATCTGGGATACCTCAACTTTATTCTAATAAAAACGAGATTCAAGGTGTTGGAGGCTCTTGAATTTCAAATGGTCAGACAGAAAAATGAAACGGAGTTGAATGCAAAACATCAGGAAATACTCCGGAACCGGATACAAGTTTAACGGTTATAAGAATTAATGACTACGATAGTGCTAATGTATTTTTTATATATATAATTGGAGGTGCTCTTAGAACGCAATCAATTGGAGAGTTTAAAACAGCATATAGTAATAGTCTATCTATTTCAAAAACAGCTGTATCAGCTGGCGAGACGATAAAATCGCGAATACAAATGGTAATTGATAAACTTAATAATTAACAATATTATTAAAAGCTTCCCATATTCACGAAAAGCTTTTTATTTGGCAGGGATTATAGGAGTTGAACCCACATCAGAGGTTTTGGAGACCTTTATTCTACCGTTGAACTAAATCCCTATATTAATTATGAAAAGTTAAACAATTTTATAACTCAAATTACTAGAATATGTCGGAAGAAGCATATGAATAAATAATACTTTATTGCATAATTTAATATATATTTTATGCATTAAATGATATAATTATGCAAAAGGATCACTCATGAAAGAATTTAACTATAAACAATATGAAACAATAAGTTTGCCACAAGACATAGTTAATTCATTAACTAGAATCAATAAATATAAAGGTAGACAAGAAATGTTTTTAAAGCAAAAACCGGATGTTTTAGAACGTTTGGTGGAGATAGCAAAAATTCAAAGTACCGATTCATCTAATAGAATTGAAGGCATTTGGACTACAGATAAGAGATTAAAAGAACTAGTCGAAAATAAAACACAACCAAAAAATAGGAAAGAACAAGAAATTGTGGGCTACAGGAATGCTTTAAACACTATTCACACCTCACACGAAGGCATTCCTTTCTCTCCTAATATTATTTTGCAATTGCATCGTGATTTATATCGAGAATTAGATATTAGTTACGGTGGTAAATGAAAAAATGTAGACAATTACATTCAGGAAAAGAAAGAGGACGGTTCATCATTTGTACGTTTTCAGCCATTATCAGCATTCGAAACTCCTGCTGCTATGCATCAACTTTGTGAACAATTTAACACAATTAATAAAATGGATAAAGTCGATCCATTATTTTTAGCATTTCAGTTTATTTTAGATTTTCTATGTATTCACCCATTTAACGATGGTAATGGTAGAATGAGCAGACTATTAACATTACTGCTTCTATATCAAGCGGGATTTTATATAGGCAAATATATTAGTATTGAAAAAGTAATTGAAGAAACTAAGGATACTTATTATGAAAGCCTACAGGATAGTTCAATTGGGTGAATGAAAAATGAAAATGATTCTCTACATTTTATAAGATATACGCTGGCGGTAGTGTTGGATGCTTATAAAACTTTCGAAGAAAGAGTTGTTAACGTTTCGTTAAGCAAGAAAAATAAGTTTGAACAAATTAAAGAACTCTTTGATCTACATTTAGAGAAATTGACTAAGGCTAAAATTAGTGAATATTGTCCAGATATAAGCACAACAACGATTGAACTTTATTTACATAGATTGGTTAAAGAAAAATACATTAATAAAATTGGTGATAAAAAGGATACAAGTTATATTAAAAATCACAGATAAAGAAAAAAGCTTCTCGCAATTCACGAGAAGCTTTTTATATGGCAGGGATTATAGGAGTTGAACCCATATCAGAGGTTTTGGAGACCTTTATTCTACCGTTGAACTAAATCCCTATTTGTGAAATTATTGAATGTATAATTACCGATATGAAACATAATCAATTATTCAAAATACTTCCTATTTGTGTGGTTGGTACAACACTAATGGTCAGCATTCCAATTATTGTTGCTTGCAGTAACGACGAGTATTTAGGAAAACTAGATAGGGCTCATTTTTTTGTAAATACTACTAAGACAAGAATGGGTGAACCAGATTTATACCAGCATATGTATAAATGGATGACCGATGATATTAATCATCGATTATTATTCATCGGTTTAGATGGTGTTCGCCCAGATGCTGTTATTAAATTAGCTAAAGATGATAGTACGTCCATTTTCCAACAATACAAAAGCCAAGGAGAAACGTTACTTGGTTTTTGTGGAGGATTAGATCACTCTCAAGTTACTTCTACTTCGCCAGGATGAACATCTTTGTTGACTGGCGAATGAGGGACTGTAAACGGTGTAACTACTAATAATGCGGATACAGTGTTAAAGGCGGGGCATCATACAATCATGAATAATTTAGCTGCGGTAGGTTGTAGCACTAGCTATAGCAGCAGCCAATGGAAGTGGGAACAAACATGATGAACTGATTTTGACAGTGAGACATCAACTCCAATACAACCCAACTATAGTTTTTATCAAGACGATGACGGTCATCCAGATCAAGAAATAATTGTAAATCAAATAAAAAGTAGAATTGATGCTGGCGTTAAAGCAAATTTTGTTATCCTAGATGCTTGTGACAATGTAGGCCATAGCTCAGGGTTTAGTCCCAATAATAGTGCTTATATGAAAGCGTTGAAACAAAACGATCAAGACATCAAAAATTTAATTACTGAACAAGCTAGTGTTGGGACTTCTGATGAAAATTTATTAGTAGTTTTGACTACTGATCATGGCGGGAAGGGCTCTGGTCATGGTAAATTTTCCGATGAGGAAATCACAACTTGATATGCTTTAAACAAGAACATTATTTAAAAGCTTCTCGCATTCACGAGAAGCTTTTTATATGGCAGGGATTATAGGAGTTGAACCCATATCAGAGGTTTTGGAGACCTTTATTCTACCGTTGAACTAAATCCCTA
>JAISKE010000082.1 GCA_031261045.1 Mycoplasmataceae bacterium
AGAAAAGAAGATCATAATGACCGGAATAATAATAAGTTCTTTACCCTTCAGTTTTCGCACTAAACTACCAATGCCCGCTTCTAATGCTTTTGATTGATTAACCATTTGCAAGAACATGCCCATGATTAGTAAATAAATAATAATGTCAGCACCGGCAACAAAACCTTTAACAGGAGATAATAAAACATCTAATAATCCAGGAAACACGTAATGAATGGGGTTGCCGTCTTGATCTTTGCCATCAGCAATATGGCCAACACAAGCATAGACTAATCAAAGAATAAGAACTACCACAAAAGTTAAAAATATAAGTAGCATTACGACTGGCATCGGGTCCTTCTCATTTTTTCAATGAGGGTCAATCGCTAATTGGTCTCTTTTATGCGTATTTCAAATTCTTGTTAATATAACTACGTTAGCAATGATACCCACCAACGGAATTCACATTAAAATTAGAATTTCTGTTGTTTGTTTTATACGGATAGATCTATTAACGATTCAATAAGTATTTCATGATAGTCAAGCAAGTGCACCAGCCATTAAGAAACCAAAAATAATGTAAAAGCCCACTCGCATACTATTAGTGGTAGCAGATTCACGATTGGCTAAACACAAAAATAAAACAATAAAAGCGATTGTATATGTAAAAAGTAACGTGCTTAATCAAATACGTTTACGATATTTTATAATCGGTAAAGTTTCCTTGGATACCATAGCCCTCATTTTTGGGTATATAGTATATTAATAATTATTAATTATTAGCTATTTATTGTATTTGATAGTAATCTGCTCAATTGTTGAGCCGTTCATGTAATCCATTAAAGCATTTGTTGCTTGATTAATTACTTGATCAATGATGTTTCGTTCTTCGTGAGTGAAAGGGCTTAAAACATACGAAGCTAAATCAATGTTGCGGTTGCTTGGTCTACCGATACCGATTTTAATCCGTTTTATATCTTCGGTACCAAGTTTATTAACAATGTCTTTAATACCGTTCTGGCCACCAGAAGATCCATTCTTCTTAATTCGTAAACTACCCAGTGGCGTATCTACATCATCACTAACAATAAATATATCATCGGTTGTAATTTTATAAAAATGAGTAATTGCGCCAACAAAATCCCCAGACAAGTTCATTAAAGTTAAAGGTTGCGCGATAATTCAAGTATTTCCATCAATATCTACTTTAGTGAATCTACCATTGAATTTTTCTTGATCTAACTTTAAATTTAAAGATTTACAAAGATGATCGGTTACTAGAAACCCAACATTATGTTTTGTTTTGGCGTATTGGTCAGGGTAATTACCAAGTCCAACTATTAATTTAACAGACATATGCCAATTATATGCTCATTTTTTTTGATATAATTATCAAATAAGAAAGTTGGTAATATATGAGGAAAATAAAAAAAGTAAATTGGCTTCTTAGCCTCGCAATTTTAGCCGGTAGCACTGCCAGTGTAGCGCTTGTAGCAACTAATTGCAATAATAATTCATATACGTTAACTGCTAATCACGATACTTTAAATCAACAGCATAGCGAAATCATTTTTACCGCGACAGGAGCTGACGCGTCTAAAATTAAGTGAAGTTTAAAAGAGAATATTTCTTCTCCAATCATGTTTGTAGGTAATGATGGTACGTCTACAGCTACACTATCTTTATTGATAGGCGAGAATGTGGATTCACAAGAAATTACTGTTATAGCTCACATTGATGGTCACGATAAGACAAAAACAATTAAAGTGGACCAAGCTTTTAAGTCTATCCCAAGGGATAGTGGAGATTCTGAAATTCCTTATCTAGTAACTGCTCCTATTATTGATGCTGTGGCCAACGGCATAAAAGACTTTAGAAATGCATTTTTATGATTTGTATCGGCTACTATTACGGGTGATCAAAAATATACTACTTCAATGGCTGGTGTTTGTCTAAACGAATCTAATTGACAGGATTGAAAACAAACTGGGCCGAGTAGTGGTGCTAATCCTGACCAAATAGCAAGCTTCATGAACTCATTTGATGATAATTTTAGCTCAATTGATTTAGAGCTAGAAGCTAATTTAATCAAGCAGGCATGTACTCAGTTCATGGAACAAAATGCGAAGGAATGGTTAACTTTTGCAGAGCTTAACACTATCATTAAGACAGAAATCGACAATTCTGGCATATATGCAGCATGAAAAATATTATGTAATGAAGTTATGGGAAACAGCCCTTCAGATGAACTAATATCTATATATTTTTATGGTGTAGCATTTTTGGTTGAAAATTATACGCTTTATTTTATGCACGGATATTTAATGTTTATTAACCCGGATAGCCAAGATCATTTAGTTTGTACAAAAGACCATGATGCTTTAACTAATGTTGGTGATTCAATTATTTTGACATATTCTGGTACATGTGGTCTTATCAAATCTATAGGAGCTTTATCTGGAACACAACTCGCCGATGAGGCTATAATTGAAAAACTAGTATTAGAACCAGAATTGTTTATTTCAAGTGACTTAGAAGATTGTTTGTCGGTAGAAGAAAACACTTCAAATAGTGTAAAAATAACTTATCTTAAAAAAATATCTACTCCATCTACCATCAGTTTTAGAGTAAACTCTTTGGATATGGTAAAATTGTTGACCAGCCACACAGGCGAGGGTGCATTAATGATTTTTACACCGGAAATTTTCCTTACACTCAATTAATATATTGATTATTTATTTAAAAATATCAGCGGCTTTAACAGTCGTATTTTCAGGTTGAGTTAAGTCTGCCTTAATATCTGTACTAGAAACTTTGACATTGTCAGTATATTGTTCATAAATTGTGAACAAGTTATCTTTATCCACTGCACCCGTATATTTAATTTCACCAGCTTTAATAATTACGACGTGCGTAGCATATTTTTGAATTTCATCTAAGTTATGGGTAGAAATAAATAAAGTCTTGCCTTGAGATTTTAAAGCGGCGACAATCTCATAAAAAGATAATCGCGCATCCGGATCCATGTTTTCAGTTGGCTCATCCATAATTAATAAATCAGGATTGTGAATTAAAGCTTGAATAATTAAAAACTTTTTCTTTTGTCCGCTTGACATTTTGGGTAATTTACGATCAACGATATCGGAGATGCCAAATAATTGCAACAACTTACTAATCATATTATCTCTATCAGTAGGAGATAAGTGAAAATATTCAACACATTGATTTAAGAAACGCCGCCCACTTATCTTTGGGAAGTTTTCCTTTTCAGGTACATAACCTAATTTAACATGACTCTCCGGCGTTTTGGCATCAACATCATTAATTAAAATGGTGCCATTTTCATAAGGATATAAACCAACAATGGATTTAATAGTAGTAGTTTTACCAGCGCCGTTTGCGCCAATAAAAGCACAAACTGAACCGGGAGCGACTTCAAATGACACATCCTTTAAAATTGGTGTTTTGTTTAATGTTATAGATAAATTTTTTACTTTAAGATTACCACTCATATTACACCTTAATGTTCACCTTGTTTACAGAATAGTAACTAAAGAAAACCGCTGCAACAGAACCAACTCCATACACACAAGCAGGAATGATTAACGAACCATACAAAGGATTAGTTCGTCCACCACTAGCAATTGCGCAAGCAATAATATAAATTTGATATGCCAGAAGTGCAGTGATGACCACAAATATAGAAATAATCTTATCTGAGAAAAATGTTCGTAATACAAACGGCAAGTAGATGGCGTAAACATAAGATAACAACAACGGTACAATGGCTGTTGCTCAACTAATATTTTTACTATGGAATGGGCTTACGTGAGATGGATCATAGTGTTTTACGATAACATCATACCCAATATACATTCCAATCATGTAAATAAACATAAGCGCTACAATAGTTGAAACGCACAAAGCCTTAGCACTCAAATACACTCTACGACTTACGGGGCGTGAAATAGTAAACGTCATTTCAGCTAGTTCATTAGCATTAGTAGAAATAACCACAATGAAAATAGTAGAAACCATTGTGCACACATAAAACATTTGG
>JAISKE010000096.1 GCA_031261045.1 Mycoplasmataceae bacterium
GGTTTATAACCAAAGGTTACGTGTTCAAATTCAATCGCTTTCTTTTTGATCAATTCTGTAGACATTATCTAATAAGAGATTATATTAAATCAAATAGCTTATTTATATAGTCTTTAAAAAATTAATGGTGGTGTTTTCAATGGTTTTTAAATCTTCAGCATCTGGAGCAAAACGAATGTGTATACCCTTTTCAAATGGCTTTAATTGAAGAGATTTAGCTAAAGATGATAATATCTCTTGAGCTTCACCGCTTCAACCATAGGAACCAAATATCAGAACATTTTGATCTTTATTATTGATCATGTCGATATTGTTTAATAAATTAATTATTGGTGGTAATGCATTCTTATTCAAGGTTGGACAACCAATACAAAAAGCTTTAGAATTATTCATAATTACGCTTAATGTCCCAACATCAATAGCATTGGCGTCATAAACTGCTGTATGGATATCTGGCATAGTGCGTTTAATAGTCTCAGAAATTTTCTCAGCTATCTGTCTAGTGTATCCATAAGAGGACACGTAAAATACAGGAATACTATTAGTTGGTGTTTCAATCTTACTTCATTCACGATATAGATTAAAAACTTCTGGATATTTTCCAGCTGTAGTTAAAATAGGTCCGTGGCTTGTACAAACGTGAGTTAAATTTAATTTTTCTAAAATACTCAAACCATTGTTAACATACAATTTAAATGGTGAAAAAATAACATCATAGTAAAGCTTTAATGATGAATCATATTTATTAGGATAAGTAATCTTGGTGTCAATCATATTGGGTTCACAATAATGAGACCCAAGAAAGTCACAAGTAAAAACTACTTTGTCTTCTTTTACGTATGTAAACATAGAATCTGGTCAATGCAAAAATGGTGCAAATAGAAATTGTAATGTTTTGCCACCTAAATCAATTGTCTCGTTATTAGTTACCACTTGAATATTCAATGGTAAATTAATAATCTTCTTCAGAAAAATATTACCTGACGGAGTAGTTAAGATTTTCACATTGGGGATTTTCTTTAATAAAATTCTTAAAGCGCCAGTATGATCCGGTTCGCAGTGATTAACCACAAGATAATCAATTTTACTAATTGGGGTAACTTCTTCTATATTCTCAACAAACTGCGGTGCGAATGTTTCGTGACAACCATCAATCAAAACAATTTTGTTGTTTCCTTTAACGATATAAGAATTATAAGAAGTACCAAATTCAGTCTTCATTACAATGTCGAATATACGCATGTTAGGATTTAAGCACCCAACAGAGTAAATCTTATTTTTAATCTCAAACATATTTAAACTTTATGATATTGTGATTTATCCACACCACAAATGGGGCAAGTAAAATCAGCGGGTACGCTAGCTCAACTTTTGCCTTCTTTTTCTTCATCGAATGTGTGACCACAAACATCGCATCTATATTTAGCCATAGTTTCTCCTTATTACAATATATTTATATAATAATAACACAAACAAACAAGGATAGTGCAATGGAAACTAAAACTCTCATCATATATCAAAGCGGAAAACAACATACTCAAAAGATTGCTAAAGTCATCGCTGCTGAACTAAAATGCGAAGCATTAGACATCAACACTATCACTGATACAAATAAGCCAAATTTAGAACAATACGATATTGTGGGAATTGGTAGCGGCATTTACGCTTGATCGTTTGGTCGTAAATTAAAGAAATGATTAAAAAAATATCAATGATCTTCTAAAGAAGTGTGTAAACCAGATGTTTTCTTATTTTCTACCGCTGGTGGTTCGTCTAATGGTTCACAAAGAAGAATGTCATCATTCTTACAAAAAAAATGTGGTATTACAACCGTTACTGGCTGATCATGTACCGCTAAAATGGTCGACAATGCTGATGCTTTAATTAATCTTAAAGAATGAATCAACCATAAACTTAAACCAACTAACCCTGAACCAGTTGGTGGCACAGTTAGCTGTGGCTGTGCTCCAGTTGAATCTGAGAAACCAAAAACTACTACCCCTAAAAAATAATTATGGACTCCAAACAGTTCCTTCAGTTATTAGACGACATCACTAAGAAGAAACAATCTTTATTTATTACTGGCCCTGCCGGTGTTGGTAAAACTCATTTATTAACCGCCATCTACAATTCACTTAAAGCTCGAGGGGAGAAGATTGTTTTAACCTCCACTACTGGAATCAGCGCTTTAAACTTGGGTGGTATTACTATTCATAAATTAATGGGTTTGCAAAATCATAGCGATATGGGCTACATTGGTTTTATGAAATCATCTTTCTTATTTAGAGGGATATCAATGCGAATGACGAAAGTGGACTATATCATTATTGATGAAGTTTCCATGTTAAGAGCTGATACCTTTGAATTAATTAATGAAATTCTTAAACAAGTAACACAATCAAATAAACCATTTGGCGGTAAAGTAATGATCTTCACTGGCGATTTCTATCAAATCCCACCAGTCGTTAAATCATGAGAGAAAAAACAAAATCAATGATTGTTCACTTCACCATCATGACTAGCAGCCAAAATTAAAACCATTCATCTTACAGATGTTTATCGTCAAGAAGATAAAAACTTTGTGGCGTTCTTAAATGATATCCGCACCGGCAAATGAAACCCGAAGACCGCTAAAGTATTGGAACAGTGCGTGGGGCGTAAAATACCTAAAGATACCACCGTTTTCTTTTCTACTAATGAAGAATGCGATGAATTTAACATGAAACGTTTAAAGGACATTGATGGTAAGATGTATACCTTTGAAGCTGAAATTAAAGGTAAACGTAATCATAAATATAAGCATGATAAAGAAGCCATCGTGCGTGATTGTATTGCTAAAGTAACCCTTTCTTTAAAAGTGGGTGCTAAAGTAATTGCCATTTGTAACGATCCTAAGGGAAGATTCATGAACGGTTCTGTTGGTTATGTTACTGCTTGTGATGAAAAGAACTACATTGTGTCCGTTAAATTTGAAGGATGCAACGATGTGCTCAAACTACGAAGACACCAGTGAGCACGACTTGGTTTTGATGGACGACCAAAAGCTAAATTCAAACAAGTACCATTGTTACCCGCTTATGCCTTAACCATTCATAAGAGTCAAGGAATGACCTTGGATGCAGCCGTAATAGATTGTAAGAACATCTTTGCTTGTGGTCAACTCTATGTCGCCCTATCTCGAGTTCGTAATTTAGAGAATCTAAAGGTACTGAATTTCCACAAAAGTCAAATTATTGTTTCAGATGAAGTTAAAAAGTTCTACAGCGAACTAAACAAGATGCAGATTAAATAGCGATTGTTGCCCATTTGTTGCCCGAGAGGCAACATTGCTTTATTAAATTCTCACTATTAAATCGAAAGCAAACTGCTTTTTATAATTATTCGTCATTTATATGCGGTATGCTTTAATTTGAGTTTTAAATGTCATCATTGCATTCTCTTGTTTGTGTTCTAGATAATCGTAAATCTTACATGTTTTGGCAAAGCGAGGAATAATATTAGAATTGGTAAATAGGCCAACAACGGTGCCAAGTAAAGTTTCGTATGGCTGAGCATCATTATCTTTTACAAATCAATTTATCCCATCATTAGAAACAAAGCAATCAGATAGAGTCTCTTGTAATCAAGCATTCAATTTAGCAACAGAAATATGTTGGTCTTTAGCCAGCACATAATCGAATTGAATTTCTAATTTGTAGTTTTCATTCATAAGCGTATTATACTGTCAATAAAATATATATGGACTTGTTAAAAAATTTCAGTTACGTTTCCACACCATCTTTCAATGTAATAGATCCAATGACGTCAGTCATTCTTAATTCTATGTCAGTTTTTGTAAAATGCACATCTATAGAAGTATTACATTGGCATTTTTTTATCTATTGCGGATTGATAATGTGTTCATTGAACATAATTAAATAATGAGAATATATGTCTGTCATGAATTTGTTTACTTAATATTTTAGGAAACAATATTTGTCGTAATAAGATATATAAGAATTCATAGATAAAACCTAAGATGGCTGGTGCCGCAAAGAAAACATCAATCACAATTTTAGTTGTGTTATCTCTGACATCAATCGCAGTGCCAATCATTAAGATAATGCCAAAAATCAATAACCCTGTCGACAATAAACATAATACGATATCGGTAATTAATAAACTATTTTTATTTT
>JAISKE010000017.1 GCA_031261045.1 Mycoplasmataceae bacterium
ATTAGTTCAATATTTAAGCGGTATCGCTTTAATCGATTGAACTCTCTTTCTTTATCTTCTTGGGTAGAAAAAAGAACACCGTTACGTGTTCTACACTTTCTGTTGTGCACTCGGTTCATGTTGTTGCTCCTTCGGTTTTATACTCCGAATTTCTGGAACAACACAGTGTTCTCTGCTTCTAATTTTTGATATTCAGGTTAATTAAGCTTTCTTTCATCAAGCATGAACGCCACCAGCATTATCAGCTGGATGGTAGGTTCATCCATAAGCTACAATCTTAACATCGCTAATTACACCATTATAGAGATTTTAAACTATACGTTAATATCTTCTAGATATTGTTTGAACAAAAAACTATTTAATTGCTAATAAAAACTTACAAAGAACAGAGAATAGTAATTCGGTAGATTTGATGTTTAATCTTTCATTAGTACTATGAACTTCTTCCATGGTTGGGCCAATAGAAAAACCTAATAATTCAGGCTTTCTAGATAAGATGAATGCTGGTTCCACTCCGCCAGTGATTAATACTTGTTTACATGGTTTATGAGTGGTTTCCTCAAAGAACTTCGCATAGGTAGCAGCTAATGGGTTTGGTTTTGGCAATCAACCATTCATAAAATCCACAATTGGTCCTTCACCACCAACAGCTTTAAAAGATGAAATAATAGAATTAGCTAATTGCTTAGCCGCAAGATCAAATGAACTTCGAACCATGAATAGACTGGTTACTTTATCTGTGGTGGTTTCAATTTTACCAAGGTTAGACGAAGTCTCAGCAACGTTATATTCTCAATTGAATGCATGTATTCCATTAAATACACCGTTGAATGTATGCAATACTTTGTCAGAATCTACTTTAGTCATCGGTTTTAAATCAGTTTTAATTCATTCAGATGTTAAAGTTAAGTTCTTCTCTAAAGGATATGCTGTTTTTAAATCTTGCAAATATTTACTTAGATCAATGTTGTCCTTCTTTAAATTGATTACAATCGATGCTTCATAAGGAATTACGTTGAATGCAATACCAGATTTACAAACTTCCACAATTCTTAAGTCATGTTTCTCACTTAAGATGTAAACCAAACTAAAAATTTCTTTAATCGCATTAATACGTTTTTGATAAATTTGTAAACCAGAGTGTCCGCCTAAGCCGCCAGCGATTGTTATTTTTAAATTATCGGTTCCTGGTCTTTCAGCAGAATCTCTTTTAAAAGGAACTGCGCCGGCTACATTAGTGTTTCCAGGGCAACCAATACAAACTTCTGCATCACTTTCACTATCTAGATTAATTACATACTTACACTTTAATTTATTAATGTCAAAACCTTTAACACCTTCCATGCCAACTTCCTCGTCAGCCGTGAATAGCATTTCTAATGGCCCGTGTTCAATAGTTTTATCAGCTAGAATAGCTAACATCATCGCTACAGCAATACCGTTATCAGCGCCTAGGGTTGTATCTTTGGCATGCAATCATCCATCCTTTATAACAGTTTCAATCGGGTCCTTAGCAAAATCATGGGTAGACTCTTTAGTTTTAGCAGCCACCATATCATGATGACCTTGCAATAAGGTAATTGGAATATTCTCTTTACCTTTAGTTGCTGGTACTCTTACAAATACATTAAACACCTTATCAGTTTCTGGTTCGTAGCCTAATTTCTTGATTTCTGCCGCCAAATATTCCATCAATGGCTTTTCGTTGTAACTAGCATGGGGTACTTGACATATCGCATCGAAATAATGCCATACTAGTCTTGGTTGTAATTCAGTTATTTTCATATTCAGTCCTTCTTTGAATAAATTATATTTATATATAAATATATTAATACTAAAATCTAAATATGAGACATTACGATTGAACCGAAATTGATCAGATTGTGTTCGAACTTAAGAACAGCAAAGTAGTGATTGCAGATACCGACACCGTGATGGGGATGTTAGCCTTAGATCGTGAAATAATTTGTAAGATGAAACGAAGAAAACAATCACAAAAGATTATTCGTTTCATTGATAATATTAATAAAATCCACAACTTAACCGATAAAGAAAAAGACGTCCTTAAAAAATATTGACCAGGCAAGTTATCGATTATCAAGAATGGTGAAGGTTATCGTATGCCCAATCACCCCGGCATTAATAAATTATTAGAACAATTAGGTGAGGTTTATTGTTCTAGCGCTAATGTTCACGGTCACCCGCCTGTTTTAAATGATCAAGAAGCAAGTAAAGTGTTCGCTAAATTTAATGACCAACTAGTATTGATAGAAGGCGAACAACACGATGGTGCTTCTTCGACGATTATTGACTTCGATTTAGTGAAAACTCTTCGAACCGGATCTTTAGATCCTTCCGATATAATGAAAATACTAAGGGAGTAATATGGTACAGACTATCTTTATTGGTGCAGATCATGCCGGCTATGAAATGAAAGAAAAATTAATACCATTTATTAAGGGCTTTAAAGTAGAAGTAATTGATGTTGGGACACATTCATCAGATTCCGTAGACTATCCAGATTTTGCATTTAAAGTTGGTGAAGCAGTAGTTATTAATAAAGATAGTTTGGGTATTTTAATTTGTGGTACCGGATTTGGCATGTGTTTTGCTGCTAATAAAGTAAAAGGGATTAGAGCAGTTGATGTTGTAAAACCAGATATGGCTCCTTTAGCTCGACAACACAATAACGCTAATATTCTATGTTTATCAGCTCGCTTTGTAACCTATGAAGATAACGCAAAAATCATTAATGCATTCATGAACGCCACTTATGAAGAAAGGCATCAAAAGCGTATTGATAAAGTAACAAATTACGAGGCAAAATATGACTAGCCGTGGTAAGACGACTATCAAATTAGTCGGTGCTTCCACAGCGATTATCGCTAGCTTTGGTATTTCAATAGGTTTATCAATCGCTTCTATCACTAGTCGTTTTGTGGATCTAAACGGTAAACATCATTACGAAGGTTCATACTATGATGAAAGTGTTACCCAAGGCACTCATTGAATTGGTGATAGTACTTTTACTGATCCTTTCAAAGCAGAAGCTCGTGACTCGCGTGACGCACCTTTAAACGTGCAAAAGAAAACATCCGATAAGTTCAATTATGCAGCCGAAGTAATCAACGGTGCTTCTAATCAAGTTATGGATAAGAGTTTTTCTCAAGAGACATATCGTGGTTTAGCGAATTGAGTGGGAACCGATACGTGATATGATCCTGATAAGCAAAATGTCAATCCCCCATTGCATGACCCCATCACTAATTACAGCGATTATCCAAAAGATGGCTCAGTGGCTGCTAATGCCAACAAACCCACATCTGATGACTCTACCACTTTCTATACCACCTATGATCAATTAATTGGTAAAGGGTACCGATCTATTGTGCTACCAGGATTCCAACATATTAATGCCCTTGATAGATTTCAGAAAGCCAATCCCACCGATTATAAGAAAGCAGGTTATATCTTATTAGATACCGCTTATCCAGATCGCAATGTGGCTTCCGTAGTATTTCGTAGTGATGAAGCTGCCTTCCTAACGGCAATAACAACTTGTATGTATTTAAATGAGAATTTTGAACATTATTACAGTGATGGCAAACCGTTATCTGTTGGAATGTTTGGCGGGATTCAAATACCTTCAGTGATGATGTATATGGGTGGTTTGGAATATGGTCTGAGAGCATTTAATGATTACATCGACAACAATGAGATGTTTACTCAAATAGCTAATTATTGTGGTTGAACAGACATGAATAAAGAACATCATAAAGTTCAACTTATTAATTTAGGAAATTCACGTTCATTCTTCTCCGACTCATTCAATGCTGGGGACGGAAGATTATTAGCTCAAGAACTGTTACAACGAGGGGCCGATGCAATCTTCCCAGTAGTTGGACCACAAGCACCAGACGTTGCCCGAGAAATTAAAAGCCGAGGATCATCCGCTATTATTGTTGGTGTTGATGTACCGCAAGAAAACGATAACACTGTTAATTTTAAGAGTGTTTATACTGACAAACGTAAAAATGATATGACAGTTAAATTTTCGGCAGTAAAAAATATTGCTAATGTAACTAGTAAGATTCTTAGCCTTTCTTATGCCGGTGATACTGGAATTGAATATGATGTAGGTGCATATGGGTATTTAACAGTAGGTGACGCTTCAAACAACGGAATGGGAGTTTCTTCAGCTGCATTACCTTATTTATATGATTTTGTTAACGGTGTTTATCATGATAGTTCTGATCCGTCATGAGTTCAATTAAACGTCAACATACCAAATGACTATGATCGGATGATGATTGTGTTTAATATGTTCCATGCGCCATCAACTTCTGAATATACAAGATCTTTTTGAGATGAATTATCTAGAAAAGAGAATATGGTGTTTTGGTTATAAACATGAAGAAGATTGAACCAAAAAGCAATTTCAATACTAAAACAAAATACGGTAAACCTGCATATGCCGTAGAAATGATTGACATTACTAAAACCTTTAATGAAGGTTCAATTATTGCAAATGACAAAATAAGTATCAAAGTTAAAACGAATACGATTCACGCTATCATTGGTGAAAACGGTGCTGGTAAATCTACTTTAATGTCAGTCTTGTTTGGAATTTACGGCCCAGACTCCGGAATTATTAAAATTAATGGAGAATTAGTTAATTTTAAATCTGCCCAAGACGCTTCTAAGACTGGAATCGGCATGGTTCACCAACACTTTAAATTAGTTCAAGTTTTTAGCTTGTTAGACAATATTATTTTAGGCGCAGAAAAAACTAAATATGGATTCTTAAACAATAAGCAAGCCAGCAAAATAATTCAAGGGTTGGCCGATAAATATAATCTGCCAGTAGTTTTAAACAAGAAAGTTAGTGAAGCTAGTGTTGGCGAACAACAACGAGTGGAAATTTTGAAATTATTATATCGTGATTCAGACATTTTAATTTTTGATGAACCAACTGCGGTGTTATCCGATAAAGAAATATCTGGTTTTTTAAAAATGATGTTGGAGTTTAAAAAACTTGGTAAAACAATCATTATCATTACTCATAAATTGAATGAAGTTAAAGCCGTAGCAGACACCGCTACAGTTATTCGGTTAGGTAAATGAGTTGGTGAATTCAACGTTAAAAAGACTCCGGTTACAAAATTAGCTAATACCATGGTGGGGCATCAATTAAACGTTGAGAAGAACGAGATGTTAAAATCTAAGGTTGACAAAAAACCCGTCGTATTATCAGTGTCTAATTTAAATGCTTTTCGTAGTTCTGGTGAAAAAGTACAAGCATTAACGAATGTATCATTTAATGTTCACCAAGGTGAAATCTTAGGTATCGCTGGCGTAGAAGGTAACGGCCAGACCGAACTTGCTCTCATTCTTGGTGGATTAATGAAGCCAACAAATGGATTAGCTACTTTAAATATTGTTAATGCTAATAATTTACAAAAGATTAAACCAAATAACGAACCAATTGATATCGCTAAGAAAAATATTAAGCAACTATATGACTTAGGTATTGCTCATGTACCAGAAGACCGACATAAATATGGTTTAATTCTTGACGAAACCGTTGCTTACAATACAGTAGCCCCAGAAATTGATCGTTATCCATTTTCTAAATTTGGTTTTATTAGTAAACATGCAATTACAGATTATGCTAAACGCTTATGTAATAAGTTTGATGTACGAGGTGCTCATGGTGGAACAGCCATTGCACGAAGTCTTTCTGGTGGTAATCAACAGAAGTTAGTGTTCGGTCGTGAGATTAGTCGTAAGCATCAATTAATTATTTATGTACAGCCAACTAGAGGATTAGATTTAGGAGCTATTCAAGCAGTACATCGTCACATGGTCAATGACGCCAAGAATGGGGCAGCCGTTATTTTAATTTCCTATGAGTTAGATGAAATCTTCAACATCGCTAATAGCATTATCGTCATGGACCATGGACAAATATCTTACCGCGGTTTAATGAAGAACACTACTAGAGAAATGGTGGGACGCC